>JBEIJP010000025.1:0-13333 GCA_040380245.1 Acidobacteriota bacterium
ACCCGCCACCCCGAAACCCAGCAGCACCACCGGCAGAAAGCGGAGTGGGCTGCCGTCCCACTGCCCGCGACTCGCCAGGTAGATCCCTCCGACTCCCAGACCCAACAGCAGCAGACCCAAGGCATAGCGTCTTCCATTCCGGAAGAACCAGCGCGCATCTGTCATGGCAGCCAAGAGCAGCAAGGCCACTCCCAGCACCAGCCCCCCTCCTGCCACTTGCAGCAGAGAGAGAAAAGGACGATCGAATCCTGATCGCCGCGCGTTGTAGAGCAGCAGTGACTCGGGAAGGTGAGTGTAGAAGAGATGGCAGTCGGTCAGCAGTGTCTGCCAGCCGACGTGGTAGAAAAAGTATCCGTAGACTGGCAGGGCGATGACCAGGGCGGTGAGTCCAACCGGCAGCAAGGAGCGAAGAGCTTTTCCGCCCCGTACCAGCCACGGTCCAGAGGTGGAGAGCCAGGATCGAAGGAAGGCATGAACCACCACGACGGCGGCCCCCGCCAGGGCAAATTCGAGCTTGGTCAGGAGAGTGATCCCGAGCAGCCCCCCCATCAGGTATCGTCGCCACCACTCTCCCTTCTCCTCGATCGCGAGCCAGAGGGTGACCATCGAGAGCAGGCACCCGTAGAGGGCGGCATAGGCATAGGGCGAGATCATCGTCCCCGTTGGCTTGAAGACACAGAGCAACAGGACAGCCGCCGCGGCCAGCGCCGATTCCCGCCGGCCCATCAAACTCCGCGCCATCCGCCAGACCAACGCAACGACCAGGAGAGAGGCCAGCCCTCCCGCCAGCTGGGGGACGAGCAGCGTTTCGCCGCACCATCGGTAGAGCAGGGCGTGGAGGTAGGGGGTCAGCGGCGGATAGAGGTAGTGGACGTCCCGGTAGAGCATCTCCCCTTCGAGCAGTCGCCGGGGGAGGTCGAGTTCGCGCCCACTATCCGCGATCGGCGTCATCCAGCGACGCCACGAGACTGCCAGCATCGCGATGCCAGCGAGAATGACCAGTGCCTCCCCTCCCCACTCTGGAATCGAAAGGCCAGCTCCACGTTTGCGACGACTCGCCGGGTGCGTTACCATCTGCTTTTTCCCGGGAAGCGGAGAGGAATCATCCGCATCCTGCTCCGACCATGAGAAAGCTTTGCTCATTTGGTTCTTATGATACCGCTCTCGCTGAAACGATTATTGATTGCCAGTGATCACGCCGGATACCAGAGCAAAGAGGTGATCAAATGCCTTCTGGTCGACCTCGGGGCGGCAGTCCAGGACCTGGGCCCTGCAAACCAGAACTCGGTCGACTACCCGGACTTTGCGGAACAAGTGGCCCGTGGCGTCGCCCGTGGAGAAGCGGACGCCGGGATTCTGGTCTGTGGCAGCGGCATCGGCATGCAGATCGCGGCTAACAAGATTCCGGGAATCCGCGCCGCGCTCGCCTGGAACGAGGAGACAGCCCGCCTCTGCCGACAGCACAACAACGCCAATATCCTGGCGATCGGGGCCCGCACGACTCCTGCCGAGACGATTGAATCGATCGTGCGAACTTTTCTGACCACGCCGTTCGAGGGAGGGCGTCATCAGCAGCGACTCGACAAGATCGCTCGGCTGGAGTCCGCCTCTCCCCCCGAACCGGACTAAGCCAATATCGGGCCTTTGCTCTTCATCATCTCATCATCCTCCTCCTCACGCCTCTCCCTTGATCAGGCAGGGGAGCCGGAGGAGAGGACCCAAGGAAATTACCATGACCGACCCACGCACGCGCGCCCTCCAGGAAGTCGATCCACTGATCTACGACGCCATTCGGCAGGAGGCTCATCGCCAACACGAAGGGCTCGAACTGATCGCCTCCGAAAACTTCGTCTCGGAAGCGGTCCTCGAAGCGGCCGGCTCTGTCCTCACCAACAAGTATGCCGAAGGCTACCCGGGTCGCCGTTACTACGGTGGATGTGAATTCACAGACGTCGTCGAACGGACCGCCATCGCCCGCGCCCGCGAACTCTTCGGGGCGGAGCATGCCAACGTCCAACCCCACTCCGGTAGCCAGGCCAATATGGCCGTCTTCTTGACAGCCTGTCAACACGGGGACACGATTCTTGGGATGGACCTCTCCCACGGCGGCCATTTGACGCACGGGCACCCACTCAACTTCTCCGGCAAGAGCTACCAGGTCGTTTCGTACGGAGTCCGCCAGGAGGATGAGACGCTCGACTACGAGCAGATGGAGCGACTGGCGCAGGAACACCGCCCCCGACTGATCATCTGCGGAGCGTCCGCCTACTCCCGCACCATCGATTTTGCGAGGATCTCCGCCATTGCCCAATCGGTCGGAGCGCTCCTGCTGGCCGACATCGCCCATATTGCCGGCCTGGTCGCGACGGGTCTGCATCCCTCTCCCGTCCCCCACTGCGATTTCGTCACGACGACTACGCACAAGACCCTGCGGGGCCCCCGCTCGGGCCTCATCCTCTGCAAAGAGGCCCACGCCAAGGAGATCGACCGCAACCTCTTTCCAGGGGTTCAGGGCGGCCCCCTCGTCCACATCATCGCCGCCAAAGCGGTCGCGTTCCTCGAGGCGCTGCAACCGGACTTCCGCCTCTACCAGGAACAGGTCATCCAGAACGCCCGGGCGCTGGCTCAGGCGATGAAAGACGCGGGCCACCGGATCGTCTCCGGGGGAACCGACAACCACCTCTTCCTCGTCGACGTCTTCTCCAAAGGGCTGACGGGCAAGGATGCCGAGAAGGCCCTGGAGACGGCCCACATCACCGTCAACAAGAACACCATCCCCTACGATGCCAACCCGCCGATGAAGGCGAGCGGCATCCGCCTTGGCACCCCGGCCCTGACGACCCGAGGAATGAAAGAGGCCGAGATGCGGGTCGTTGCGCAGATCATCGATCGGGTGCTCCAGGCGCCGGAAGACCCGGCGGTTCTTCAGCAGGCCATCGGAGAAGTACGCACACTGACGGCCCGTTTCCCGCTCTATCCCAATCGCTGGAAGTAAGCTGGAAGGACTTGGAGTCTGCTGGCGAGGGGACCATCGGCGAGGGAAGGTCAGGTGTCCAGCAGCTGGGCAATTCGAAGAGGATCGTCGAGCAGGTCCTGCCCGGCTGACAACGTGTATCCCCTCGCCTGACGAACCAACCCGGTCAGCAGCGACCACTGCCGTTCGGGATGGGGCGGACAGAGAGGAAAGAAGACGCTCTCCTGCGCGAGAGTCAACAGAACACGGCTCGGTTCGATCGGGGCGACCTGGCTCTCTCTCTCTCCTGAGATTCGAGGAAGCAGGATCGCGTCGATCCCACTCCAACCACTTCGCGCCAGTTCCGCCGTGCCGAAGTGGGAGATGCCGTCCACTAGAATCCGTTCGAGGGACGCCGGCCCCTGGCGAACTCCAGCGAGCAGAGGCCAACACGCCCAGAGTCGCTGATCGAGATGAAAGGATTTTCGGAAGGGTGCGAGGTGAAGCTCTCCAGGGCCACCTGAAAGAAAGACCCCATCATCCGCGACAGGCCGCCACCCGGAGAGCCCCAGGGCGGTCGTCAAGGTCGACTTGCCGGCGCGCGGCGGGCCACAGATCAACCATCGTTCCCCCCTGGGCGAGAGGACTGCCCCCGCGTGCAGATGATAGCGCCCCTTCAGCCGCCAGAGCAGCAGAAGGGGCAACACGGTCAGCGTATTCGCCAGAATCTGGGGGAGTGCGAGGGCTGCCGGGGCGATCCAGCCAGTCATTCTCCCCGCGGCCCCATCCACACGAAAAGCGGCTCCCTCGCTCAGAAAGACCCACTGCCCGGTTGCCGTCGAGACTCCCTGCCAGAGGGAGAGAATGCCCGCCTGCGCAATCTGACGTGACCCGCCTGGCAGGAGCTGCGCCAGCTCTGGAAGTCGACCGACTCGGAACAGATCGATCCGCCCCCCGGAAGTGATGAGATCCCCAGTCGCGCAGCCGGGCTCTCGCCCCTTCTCCTCTCCCAGTTGAGGATCATAAGCGGCAAAGTAGCCGGCATAGAGCTCTTGCAGCCGCTTCGACGGGGTTCGGATCTCCAGCGGCACTCCCGCGAGACTGAACGTGAGCGTCCGCCTCATCGCGCCTGCCCTTCCCTTTCTTCTGCTCCAGCCTCTGTCGACCTGATCATCCCGTCGAACTGATCGCCGCCGTCGCAATCGTCGAAGACCCCGAGAGGGTCACCCGCGAGAGAGAGTTCGCCAGCTTGAGCTGAGGTGGAAGATAGGGGCGATCTCCCCCGCTACGGGATGCCGTCGCCTCCCCGGAATGGCTGCCCTCCCCAAGAAGCAGGAGCCCATTCTGCTCCAGCTCTCCCAGAAAACGGGAGACCTCCTGTTCCAGCTGGCCTTGATCGCCCTCTTTCAAGTTGAAAGCGGAATGGAGGCGGGAGAGTACCTGTCCGAAGGTTGGCGCCTCTCCCCCTCGCATCCATCTCCAGATCTCGATGGCGGTTCCATTGAGCGTGTAGTAATGCAGATTCTCCAGATCGAGCAGCACCGCTTCCTGGTTCTCCACCAACTCGGTGAAGGAGGTCTCCCCCTTGATCTGAAACCGCGTCTGGCTCGGGTAGGGCCCTGGCATCGCTTGCCTCCTCTTCCTCTCTTGAGCGACTCACGTCTTCTCTTCACTTCCTGACACCGTCGATCAAGGCCGGTTGCGGCCATCGACGTCGCCTCCCAGCCTGGCCGCGTGCGCGTCCCCGGGGAGGCCTCTCCCGCACTGGATCATCTCGGAACTGCGCGCGCAGGGGGAGCCGGCGACGGCGCGAGAAAGACCGGATTGTCATCAAAGCCGGCACTGACCGTCAACCGCTGCGTCTTTCCTGTCGCCAGCGTCAGCAGGTAGAGTTCAGCGTCCCCATCGCGTGTCGAACTGAAGAGAATTCGATCCCCGAGCGCGGAGAAGGAGGCGTTCCGATCCTCCTCCTCGGTGACGATTTGATGAGAACCAGAGACGGGATCGACCAGCGCGATTCCCGTCCGCCCCGACGGCGTGGCCCCGGTCGTCACCACGAGCTGGCGGGAGTCCGCTCGCCATCCAACCCCGCCCAGCGCTGCCAGTCCTGTCGTCACCCGGCGCAACCGGCGCGATCCCCTGTCGCAGATCCAGAGCTCCGAGGTGCCACTTCGATCCGAGACAAAAGCGATCTCCTTCCCATCCGGAGAGATCGCGGGGGCATAATCCCGATGCTCCCCCGCCGTCGGGACCAGCAGATAGCGACCAGCTCCCTCCCCCAGGTTCAGCAATTCAATCCCCAACCCCGAAGAGAACACAATCCATTCCCCATCCGCGGTCACGCTCGGGGCGAACTCATCCATGACATTGATGGTCAATCGGGTGAGCCCGACCAGTGTTGGGCGGCGCGTGCGGAGTTGCGCTCCCCAACGCGCCTCGTACAGCTCGAGTCCGGCGCCCTGTTGCGCCGCGAAGACGAGGCTCCGCGACCCTTGCGCCACCGCGGGGGTATGATGCTCTCTCCCCGTCTGCGTCAATTGGGTGACCTGCCGTGTCTCCAGGTCCAGCAGGTAGAGTTCGGCGGCTCCCGTGCGGCGCGACACGAAGACGGCATAGCCCCCCTCCTCAGCTGTCCGCCCGGAAGTGACGCCACCACTCGGTTGGGCATAACCAACGGTCAGCAATCCTCCCCCCCATAGAAGAGAAAGGATCACTCCCCATCCCGCCCGCAGACGGCGCCGAGCCGGTCTTCTCCACCCTCCAGCCGCTTCACTGCCCTGACGATCACAATTTCTCATCTCCGCCTCGCTCTCCCTCTCCACATCCATCTCCTCATCGCCGACCATGACTCACCACACACGCCCTGTCAGCGTATCCGTCGAATCGCGTTGTTCCGTGAATCGGCAAAGATCAGCTCGCCGCTCAACCCACGAATGATGTTGACCGTGGTACGGATGAAGACCTGCTGACCAATCGTCGCAATATTGACCGGCTCAGGCTGAATACTGATCCTTGCTGCCGTGATCGGCCCTCCATCCCCACGATAGCCCGACACAGCTCCCCCCAGGTAGACCGTGGCAGTGCCGACTCGGGTGGTTTCATTGACCGTCATCCGGAGAATCTGATGCATATGGGTCTGGGCGGGAGCACCTGGATCCCCCGAGTTGATAATGTAATATGCACCATCCGCCCCCTCGACGATGTCGCGCGGTCGATTGAGGAGCCCGCCCGATAAGAGGATATCGAATCCCGCGCCGTTGGCGGTCGAACCACTTCCCGGACTCTTCTCGCGTAAAATGCGTTTCCCTCCCGCGTCGACGGCGAGCAGCCGCCCCCCTGAATCGAAGGTGAGCCCGGTAATCTGGTTGGCCACATCCGGGGGAGTGAGATTGAGCACAGGGAGAGAAAGGGAGCTGGTAATACCCGTCGTTCGGTTGATCACGCGAATCCGACTGTTGCCGGCGTCGGCGACGTAGATGTTCCGATTGGTCGGATGGATCGCGATGTCTGTCGGCGCGAGATACTTGACAAACTCCCCCCTTGCGCCATCTCCGACCGCAGGAGAACTGTCGGTGCTTCCTCCGGAAATGGTCACGGTCTCTCCCGGAATCACGGATCGAACGGAGGATTCGTCGCCAATAATCGGCATCAGCACGGCTTGATTGGTGGTATTGATGTAGCGGATGAGGCCCGTTCTTCTGGATGGTGTTCCAACCGTTGCCGGGCCACGCATCGTGTCCGCGATGAAGAGCCCCTCCGACGTGATCGTCAGTCCAGTCGGATTGGTGAAAAATGCGTTGATGGCCGGGGTTGGATCCGCCTGGGAGGTACCATCGTTGACCGTCACAATCGACCCCGGGGATACCACTTTACTGGATGACGTTCCCGGAAAGATCGTCTTCGGCCTTGTATTGAGGTTGACAAACCGAAGCTTGTTGCTATTCGTATCGGCGATCCAAAGATTTCCCTCGGAGTCCATGGTCACCCCCTGGGGTTGATTCAATGACGCACTCGTTGCTAACCCACCGTCAAAAAACGGGGGATTCAGACCTGCTCCGGCCACTGTTCGGATCGTTCCAGGCGCGATGGTCACGCCGGCAATCTCGGTCGAACTCGTCGAAAGGTTGATATAACGGATCCGCCCACGGCTAACGGCCCCCTGATCAGCAATAAATATTCCTTGCGCGTCGACTGCCAGGCCAATCAGGGGAACTGTCGCGCTCCGCGCCAGCAGGTTGAAACGTGCGTCGACCGCTGGCCCTCCATCTCCACATTGATTCTGGGTATAGTCACAGAAATCATTGATCTTTCCAGCGAGGGTCGTCGTGACAGGCGGTGTGCCATTGGTATCGATCCGGATCAAATCCTGAGCGTTCCCATTGGCCATGATCACTCTGTCATTATAGACCGCGAGACCAGACGTATAGGGATTGCTCTTATAGGTACTACTGTCACTTGCCTGAGAGGCATTGGCCGGCAACTGACTGAGGAGGGTGACGGTCCCACCACTTGTGATCTGCAACACCCGCGCGTGTCCCGTGTCCGAGACGATCAGGCTGCTCCCACGAAAAGTCAGTGCCCGAGGCAGTAAGAGCGCAATCGTGCTGGCCGGTCCCGGGACAAAGGGGTCGATGTCCCTTGTCAAAGCGCCACTCCCGGCAAAGACGACAGGAGGGGTGTCTTGATTCGGCTGGTTGGCGGAGAAACGGAGTACTTTGTTGACTCCCTGCGTCGAGTCGCAGACGAAGATGTCCCCTGAAAAAGGGTTGGTCGCAAGGCTGTAGAGACTACTACCGAACCCTTGCGCGGCAAAGGTCCTGATTCGACCCACCGCGGTACTCACCCCCGCAATCGGTCGTGAGGCGTTCGAAATGTTGATTGCCCGGATCTGCAGTCCAATCGAATCGATGAAATAGAGCAGATCCCCACTCGGACTGACAGCTAACCCTGTCACGATTCCGATATCGGCCTCGGTAGCAATCGAATCTTCACCGATGTCATCGCCTCCCCCGGCAATGATTCGGACTGTCCCCGCGGGAATGGAGACCCCGGCAATGACTACCGTATCCCGTCTCGTGTTGAGGAATCGAATGTAGTTGGTCGAGGGACTATCGGAAAAGAAGAGACCCCGTCCTTGCGGGTCCAGGGCGAGAGCGACCGGGATACCCAGGGTTGCCTGTGTACCAAGGTTTCCATTCCCCAGAGTTCCGCCGGAGATCGTCCCGATGGTTGGAGAGCTGGCCGTATTGACAAAGCCGCTTCCCCTCTTATCGACCACCGCGCCAAGAGTTTCCAGCAAGCCTCCATCGATCCGAGAGTTGGTGATCGGAAGGGAGACAGCCTCGACGATGACGGGCACCGCTCCCTGCTGCCCATTCCCTCCCCGCTCGATTTGAACGTTGTTGAGGATCGAGCTGGGCCGTGCCCGCCGGGTAAAGAAGATCGACCCAAAATTGGGTCCTCCCGGAACAGATTGAAACGTGACACTCCGGTTCGAGGTGGCAGACTGGGCCCCCAGGTAGTTCCCGGCATAGCCGTTGGCCGAGAGTCCTCCCCGGCGATTGCTCGCGAAATCTCCCACCTGCAGATCCATGCCACCCGCCAGTTGAATCGTAGTGGTGGCCCCAATCGTCACCTCAGCGCCAGACCCAGCCTGTTGCAGAGAGAATCCCGGCGAAGAGACCGTGCCGGGTACAATCGACCCGATGATCGCTGGATTGCTCGCTCCCCCACGGATGATGATCGGCACCGTCCCCTGTCCAACCAATACCCCACTGATCGAAAAATCGTTCGAGAGGGCCTCGGTGCTGACGCCGATCTCGACAGCATTGATCTGATTGGCTTGAAAGGTGTTGGCGGCAGCGTAAAAGTAGCTCGGATCGGCCACGGAGGTTCCGGTGGGAATGGTGTTGTCCGGGAGTTCATAGAGGCCGAGGGAGGCGTTGCCGCTGACCAGGAACGCCGAATGGGTCGAGGTCGTCCCATTGCGCTCCAGCCGGTTTCGGCTAAAGTTCTGGATCCGGTCGCCTTCGCCAGCGGCGGTAATCCCACTCCCGGCACTCAATCGCACAATACTGTCGGTCATCCGCAACGTGCGCCCGGAAGAAGTCAGATTGAGCGCGGCTCCGCTGCTCGTCCCCCCATATTCGAGAACCACGTTGCGCAGGGTCATGATTTGGCTGGAGAAGCTCTGTGCCAAAATCCCCCCCCAGGCGCCGGCGGTGGGCAGGGCCGCCCCAGGCGCCCGCTGCGCGGTGAAGACGATCTGATTGGGGACCGCGACCCCCGTCATCGAAACGCCTGGAACTCCGCCATTGGCCGTCAGAGTTCCTCCAGATCCGATCGTCAATGTCGCCCCACTGGCGATGTAGAGGACGGTTCCGGGCAGGAGGGTGGTCGGGTTTGCCAGGCTGGCGTTGCCACTGATCAGGTAGGGCCCCGTATCACTGAACGCACTGATCGCGCCAGAGATGGTGCGGGCCGCATCTGGGGGAGCCGTCACCGTCAGACGACCCGGCAGAGTGCTCGATCCGGCCCCTCCCGCCTGACCTCCCTGATTGATGACCCGGACGCCATAATTGCCGGCCGGGGTTCCAGCGGGAATGGTCGCGACGATCTCCTCCGCGGTCGATGAGTTGACGGTCGCGGTACGAATCAGGCTTCCGGCGGCATCGATCAGCTGGACCGCAGGGCTGCTGAACCCGCGCCCCCGGATCTGCAGACTCGTCCCTGTCGTAGCGGTCACCTGCACGGCCGCCGGGGAGACGCTCTCAACCACTACCCCCAGATCGGCCAGGACCACAAACCCAAACCGAAAGGCCACCGGATTGCTGGTCACGGCGAAGTTCCAGACATTCCGCGCATTGGCTCCCGGAGCGAGGTCGCCATACTGCCGGGAGACCTGCAGCTTTCCATCAAAAGGGAGCATCCCGTCATTGAAATAGGCGAATCCACTGGGTCCCGGCGTGTTCCCTGCTACGACTTCGGGGGTAGAGCGGATCGTGAAGCGGGTAAAAATGAGGCGGGTATTGTAGAACGTCGACGAGGTATTGTTGGTGATGCGGATCTCTCCCGAGACTGTCGACGGGTTGATCCCATCGTTGACGAAGGCGCTGTTGACAACCGCAAAGGAGAAGCCGGCGGGCCCCGCCGGAATGACTGTCCCGGAACTCTGCTGGAGGGGAAGTAAGAATGGTCCCACCGCCTCCTGTCCGCTGTCGGCGAGTGATTCCCCCTGCGACCGGATGGTCAAACGCTGAGTCGAGGCCGAGAACTCACCCTCGTAGGCGCCAACGATCGCCGCACCGGTTCCCTGCTCCACGGGAAACTGCTGCCCCTCCAACGAGTAAAACCCGCCGACCGCGGGTGGCAAGACCCGTCGTGCCGCCAGAACCGGCCGCATCATCGTGCCGGGCACCCAATACCAGAGTCCACCAAGAGAACATCCGGCCAGCGTTAGAAGGATGAGGCCAACCCGCGCCTGTCCTCTCGTCCTGCCAAATACCTTATCCACGCTCCAAACACGGACCTTCTTGCCCATAGATCATCGCCTTCCTGAAAATCGTGGGAGGGAAACCATCCGACGCACCTGTTCTGCCGTGATAATCCCACTCCTTACTCTTCTCCTCTGCCCCTCTTTTCTCGCATCATCTCTGCTCGAGTCCCTCGTGACAGGGTCTTGCACCAAACACCGCAGTCAGGCCCCCTCGACCGTGCCCCTTGCCACGCCTGGCCTGAGAACGAAAGGCTGACCGTGGCAGAGACTGTTTCTGAGGAGAGTGGGTCGACTCGTCACACTTGTACGGGTGTCTGATGTCGAACGTCCGGCAAACGGTTGCGTCGGGGACAAGGAATTGTTTCTGGCGACATCTCCCGGAGCAGATCCGAACCCTGTACTACCCTCCCGTTTCGCCATCTGAGCCTGCTCCCCTCCCGGCCATTCCGTCCGGGAAGCGACCTTCCCCTTCAAGATGGAGCCGAAGGCGCAAGTTCGACACGCCTCCCCATTACCCGCCACCAAAAATCTCGGGACTCTGTGAAAATTGCGGATCTCTGCCCGGAAGACCCACCCTGGACCAGCGCCCATTGGATGGCGCCTCGTAGGTTCGAGCAGCTCACCGGGGGATAGCCAGGTCGGCCAGACGGGACCGCGTGGGGGGCCAGTATCAGCCAGATATGAAATGATCTATGGAATGACCCTTGAAGAGATCTTCCTGGAAGGGGTCGTGCTTGGCAAAGAGGTCACCAGAGTAAGGAGCCACCGGCAAAGAGGCAGCTCGGCACAACGGCGGGGCACAAAACGAAAGCAAGTATAGCGACGCCCGCCTGGAGCGTCAAGGGGGGAGAACGAGCGCCCTCCTCACGATCCGTGGTCAAGGCCAGGGCCAGGAACCCTACCTTGAAATGCTGTTCTCTGCGCTGCTATGATTCTTATCTGTGTGGCAGGCTGGGTGGTTCACATTCGCATGGAGATCGCTACTGAGGGCCGCCCTTGGCATCTATCCATACAAAAAAACGGCAAGCTGCCCCTACACTCCCGTTCGATCAGGTGCAAAGGTGAAGAACGAACATGCAAATTGAAGAGACGCACAATCAGAAAAGATCCTCTTCCCCGGAGGACGGACTGCTGTCCGAGGAAGAGCTGCAGGCGAAGACGGAACCTGAGAACGGGAGGAAAGAACCTGCTCGGGGAGCATCCACAGAAGAAGCGAATTTGGAGGAGAGAGGTATGGTGGCGCAAATTGGTCGTATCGTTGGCGTAGGCCGTCAAGAACCCGTCAAGTGGGTACCTGCGGCCCTCATCGGGATCGGAATTTTGCTGGTCGGCGCATTCTTCGGATCGGCGGCCACGGCCAAGGGCTGGTTCCCTGGCAGCGGTGGCACAGAACAGAAAGTGCCGATCTATGTCTCGGCCGACCCGGCCGTCAACCAGCAGGTGACATTGAGTGGGGGATTCTCCCCGGTCGCCAAGGCGGTGACACCGGCCGTGGTGACAATCAACGTCCAGAGCCGGGCCCGACAACCGCAGATGCCTTTTTTCATGGACCCGTTCCGGGACTTCTTTGAGCGTCCGGATCAAGGTCAGGAGGAGGACGGAGCCCCGCGACGGCGCTCGACGCCACGAAGCCCCCAGGGCCAGGGCCCGCTCCGTCCAAGCGGCGTTGGAAGCGGAGTGATTGTCAGCCCCGATGGATACATCCTGACCAACAATCACGTCGTCGACAGCGCGGACAAAGTGACGGTCGAGCTCTCTGACCGGCGGCAGTTCGATGCCAAAGTCATCGGAACCGACGCGCCAAGCGATGTGGCCGTCATCAAGATCGAGGCGACCAACCTGCCCACCGTTCCTTTTGGCGACTCAGAAGCGGTCAACGTCGGAGACATCGTCCTGGCCGTCGGGAACCCCCTCGGGATTGGACAGACGGTGACGATGGGGATCATCAGTGCCAAAGGTCGTCGGTCGCCCTCGGGCGATAACCGAACCTACGAAGATTTCCTCCAGACGGACGCGGCGATCAACCGGGGCAACTCCGGAGGCGCACTCGTCAACCTGCGGGGAGAGCTGATCGGAATCCCCTCGCAGATCCTCTCGCAGTCCGGCGGGAGCATCGGTATCGGTTTCGCGATTCCAACCACCATGGCACGCAACGTCATGGACCAGTTGATCCGCAGCGGCAAGGTGCGCCGTGGCAAGCTGGGCGTCTACGTCCGGGATGTCCTCCCGGAGGTGGCCAAGCAGTTCGGCTACCAGGGTACCGCGGGGGCGTTTGTCGACGACATCGAGAAGGGGGATCCGGCGGACCTGGCTGGGGTCCAACCCGGGGACATCATCACGGAGTTCCAGGGGCAGCGGATCAAGGACAGTGCTCAGCTGAGGAACCTCGCCTCGCAGACCGTCCCGGGAACCCAGGTCCGCTTCAAGGTATGGCGGAGCGGCGGGGAGCGCGAGCTGAGCGCGAAACTGAGTGAGGTCGATCTCGCGGCCGCCAATGCGACCGAGGCGCCGAGCGCGGAGGGAGAAGCCGCCGGGGGAATCCTCACCGGTGTCCGGGTCGAGGCGCTCTCCTCCACCTGGACGGAGCGGCTCAACCTGCCTGCGGGAACTCGTGGAGTGGTCGTGACCGAGGTGGACGCCGAGAGTCGTGCCGCGGCGGCTGGCTTGCGACGCGGGGACGTGATCGAACGGATTGGCCAACAGCCCGTCACGTCGGTCAACGAGTTCAACAGCGCTGCCCGCCAGGCGCCAAAGGATGAGGTTCTCCTGCGCGTTCGTCGCGGTGAACGTGGCTACTTCCTCGTCATCCAGGCCGAGGAGTAACCGACCTTCGCCCGAGCCTCTCCAAGACCAAATGGGAGAGAGGCTCCCCTGTAGCAAGAGAA
>JBEIJP010000026.1:0-13298 GCA_040380245.1 Acidobacteriota bacterium
CTCCACTCACCTCGACCGGGTCCGCCTTCGGCGCGGCGGCGATCTCTTCCCAGCAGCTGTCCAGGGGCAAGACTTTGAGAGATTGTCCCAGCGCCAGCACCTGTGCGACCAACGACGATTCCGTCAACACGACATTGACGCCGGCGTCGTTCAACATATAACGCAGACGCTCCGCAGGATATGTCGGGTCGAGCGGGACATAGGCGCCCCCGGCCTTGAGAATCCCCAACATTCCGATGACCATCCAACGGGAGCGACGAGCGCAGATCGCCATCTGTGCCTGACCACTTGCCCCTTGTTGACGGAGGTATCGCGCGACGTTCGTACTCCACGCGTCAAGCTCCGCGTAGGTGATCTTCTCGCCGCCGACCTCCAACGCCAACGCGTTGGGCGTGGCGAGAGCTTGCCTTTCAAACAGCTGGTGAACTGGCGTTTCAAGATCGAACGGCATCGCCGTCTCGTTCCACAGCTGCAGGAGTCGTCGCTCTTCCTCTGTGACCAGGGAGATTTCATCCAGTCGTGTTTTTGACAGATCTGTCTGGGGGGTGCCGGCAATGGCCTCCAGGCACTGAAGGCAATGTGCCAGCAGCCGCTCCGTCGCCTGGCGACTGAAGACTGCCTTGGCCGTTTTGATCCGCAGCACGGGATCACTTCCACCGGCGACGACCTCGAAGACGACGTCGTACTCCCCCTCCTGGTGAACCCCATCGAATGGAGCAAACCGAGGGCTCCTGGCAGCGTCTCGCGACGGGGCGGGCACTGTCGCGAGCGTCTCTTGAACCGTTACCGTTTGGTACTCGAAGGCCGCGCGGAAGAGGGGCGCCGTGTTCGACAACGGGACTCCCAGTTCGCGAACCAGCGCGGGAAATGGCAGCCGGTGCGCCAAATCGTCCAACATAGTCGACTGCAGGCTGCGCAGGAATGTCGTGATTGGAGTACCCGGCGCCATCGACGAGCGGATCGGCACCATATTGACAAAGAACCCAGGAAGAGTGTCATTCTTATTCCCGGAACGTTCGTTGATCGGCATTCCAACGATCACGTCACTCTGCCCACTATACTGACGCAACACCATCTGAAATACACCGAGGAAGACCGTCGACGGATAGACCCCCACCTCACGCGCGACGGCGACGACCTGCTCGTGCAGCGATCTTGACAGGCTGCGGCTGACCGTTTGCCCGCCCGGCTGCTCGCCAGCCACATCACCGGGAAGATTCAGCGTCGGCAGATCGCCGCTGAGCCGCTCCCGCCAGTAACCCACCCGGAGCGCCCCTTGCGCGCCAGCCAGCAACGCTCGTTCCTCTTCTACAAAACGTGCGTAGTCTTCAATGCCGGCGGACTGGGCGGTGATGAGCAGGCCATCGCGCAGCTGCCGGTAGGCGTCAATGAAGTCGCGCAGAAACGTCGGGACCGATCCTCCGTCAATCGCCAGATGATGCACGCTGAACAAGATCACTTGCTGTCCATTGCCCCGATCCGCAATGAAGGCCCGCATGAGCGGCCCCGTCATCAGATCAAAGGGCTGGCTGTTCTTCTCCCGCAGCAGTGCGACCAGCGCCTCCTCGCCCATCCCCATCGCGTTGATCTTCTCGACGGGGACCTGGCCGGCGGTATCTAACCGCTGTTCCAACTCGCCATCCTGCAGCACAATGCGGGAGGTGAGGATCGGGTACCGCTGTGCTAAAGCCTGACAAGCCTTGTCAAACAGCCCTTCATCCAACCCCTCAGCTCTCAGGCACAACGGGCAGTTGTAGGCACCGCTCGTAGGCTTGAAATGCGCCAGTGCCCACAATCCCTTCTCCCCTTCGGAGAGAGGCTTCACCGAGGGCTTTTCTGTCGCTTCGGCCCGCTCCTCCGGCGCTGGCAGTAGCGTTGCAATGTGGGTGGCCAGTGCCTCAATCGTGTTGTATTCGAAGATCAACCCAGTGGAGAGCGTCAGGTCAAAGGCCTGATTGATGTACTCGAGGAACTCGACCGCGTTGATCGAACTCAACCCCATCTCCATAAATGGGACGTCTTCCGCGATCTCGTCCCGATCGAAGCCCAGGCGGGTGGTAAAGATCTCAATCAACTGTGCAATCACTCCGGAGGCTTCTTTGCACAGCCCCACGCTTAAAGATTTCTCTTCTGCCTCCTCCCTGGGTTTCGTCTGACTGGGTTCTGTTTCGGGCTTGGGGTAGGGGATGTATCCCCCGGCCAACATATCGGCCAGTGCGTCGGGGTAAGCAACGGGGTGGTTCAACCGTTCCCTGCTTTGAGCGCGACAAGCTTCCTCTGAAAGAGATGGACGATATGCACTCCGGAAAATGAAGTACCCAACCCAGCCTCGCTCAATGGCCGCCGCGTTGTGGGTCCAGTTGCGCCATGCGTCTTGCAGGACTACGGGGAGTTCCTTAATGCTCTCTTCCAGCTCATCATCGTAATTGGCATTGGCGATCTGCGGCGAGACGTCGACCACCTCGTCCAGCACCAGACGGTGCGCGGCGAGCAATTTGACCCACTCCTCCCGCGTCGGAATGTAGGTCTCAATTTTCGGATCGGCAATCGGGCCGCGCAAATTGGTCAGGAAGTCCATCAGCAGCACATGACTTCCCTCGCGCAAGGAGGCAGTCAAATTCCGAAACAACCCCTCTTTGTCTTTGATATGACAGCAGACTTCGATCCCAATGGCCAGGTCGTAGGTTGCCGGAAACGGATCACGCGTGCTATCGCGGTTGAAGATCCGCACCTGTTCTTCCAGTCCGAGCTCCGCAATACGTTTGTGGCCCAGCTTCGCCTGGGAAGGAGTGATGGTGTAGCCGTCTGTCCGCAAATTTCGATACAAGGATGCGGTTCGCATCACGTCCGTGCCATGCCCGCACCCAATATCGAGCATCCGTTCGAGCGTCTCAAACCTCTCCTTGTAAAAGAGAACCTGCCGCAGCTCGATCTTCTTGGCACGAACCAACGCCATCTCCTCCGGATACCGTTCCGGATAGAGCGCTACCCGCGTGGTGGAGAAACCCGGCACTCGCTCGAGAAACGGGAAGAAGGTGAGATAGTCATGCCAGTACTCATTCCCACTTCGCTCCTCGATGCTGTCGTACAATTCGATCAGCTTATTGGGAGCCTCTTCTCTGCCAACTGGCTCTACCGCCGATAATTCCTCTGGATGGACTTCTTCAACCTGGGGAGCCTCTTCAAACCAGCAGCGCTTCTGCGCAAAGGGATAGCCGGGCAGCGCAACGCGCCTGGCTGACCTTGCCGGACGAAGCCTCTCCCAGGGGATGACGTCGCCATTGGCCCATCGACGACCCAACGTCACCCACTCCCTGGCCAGTTCCGCAACCTGTTCCGTTGCCTCCGGCCCTGTCCCGCTTGGAGCGCTGATCCCGGAACGGTGCGCCACGCTCCCGTAGATCAGGTCCACATCCGTCGCTCCTGCTGCGACCGCGCGCAACCGTGCCTGGAGTTCCTCAATCGAATGCGCCACAAAAGCCACCCGCTCTCGCAACCCCTCCCGACCGGTCTGTAAGGTCAGGGCCACATCTGCCAAATGCGACAACCGTGCGCTCTTCTGATCGAAATGGTCAGCCAGTTGACGCGCGACGGCTGTCAGGCGCTCTCTGGTTTTCGCCGACAAGACGATCCATTCGGGCGGCACCACCCGTTCTGATCGTCCAGGGTCCACCTGCTCGTCGCGTACCAGCCGTCGATTGTCGCGGTACTCCTCAACGAGGAGGTGCGCGTTGTTGCCGCCGATGCCATACGAGTGAAGACCAGCGAGTCTTGGCGTCGGACCAGCCGGCCAGTGTTCCGTCTCTGCGACCAGGCGGCAGGGCTGGCGGTCAACAACAAGCTCCGGGTGCGGGTTCGTAAAACCGACGATCTTGTGAACCGTGTTGGTCTGAAAACTGCGGATGATCTTGAAGAGCGCGCCGAAGGCAGAGGCAGACTCCATATGGCCAATCAACGGTTTCAGCGTACTCACCCGGCAGTTGCCTTCGGGCAAGGCAATGCCTCGTGCCTCCGCCATTCCTCGCAACGCGTTGTTGCAAGCGTGCCACTCCGCGAGATCCGCGACCGGATTCCCCATCCCCTGGACTTCGATATATTCAACCTGGCGCGGATCGACGTTGGCTTGTTCGTAACAGGTACCAATCACCTCCTGGTGACTTCGCACGTAGGGCGCCGCGATCGACATTCCACCTTGTCCATTGTAGTTGACGGCGGAATGCTTGATCACTGCGTAGACGCGGTCTCCGGCGGCTTCCGCGGCGCGCAATCGCTTCAGCAGTACACTGGCCACCCCCTCCGCGCGCAGATGACCATCCGCGTCCTCTCCGAACGATCGTACCGTTTTCGACCGGCTCAATTGCCTGGCCCGTGAGAGCTGGACAAAGGGATCCGGCCGCAGGATGACGTTGACGGCTCCAACCACCACCTGATCAACCTCACCCGATCGCAGAGCCGATATGGCGCGATGCAACGCCACTGCCCCCGCCCGAACACATGGTGTTGACCATCTCGCTTGGACCGGCAAAATCGAAGAAGTACGAAATCTGATTGGCCAGCATATTGGCAGCTTGACCAAAGCCGCTGCCCGAGTCCACCCCCGCTTCTCGCAGGAGCTGGGCATATTCGTTCTCTTCTCCCGCGACGAAGACCCCTGTCCTGCTCTTCTTCAAGGAGCTCGGATCGATCCCCGCATCCTCCAGCGTATGATAGACCGACATCAACAGCAGCCGCTGACGCGGGTCCATTCGCATCGCGTCGTCTGGCATGATGCCGAAGAAGTGCGGATCGAACGACGTAATATCCGGTAAGAAGCCGCCAACCTTGCTGCGACTTTTGTTCGGATCTTCCCCCGTTGCGTCATAAAAGTCCGGCCAGTCTCGCCGTGGCAGCCGGTTCGTCGGAATCTCTTCCAACACTGCCTCATCGGCATCCAGTACACGCCAGAACGCTTCTACATCAGCACACTGAGGAAACATTCCCGACAGTCCAACAATCGCAATCGGCTCAAACTTTTCTGAGTGCGTCTGAATGCCACGAACCTTGTTTTCAATCCAACGAAGTTTATCCTCAGTCTTCATATCGCCAGTCTTCATATATCAGTGCGGATTTCGCTTATTCAAATCTCTATAATTTCTCTTCAGTCCAAAGTGAAGCAACGGGAATCCATCCTACTGTTCAGCGCGATTTCTCATCCTTCTTTTTTGGCTTCAATCGAGTTCCGACCTATCTAATTTATGCATTTAGCTTCTCTTGCGCTCTCCCACAATTTGTCGTCAATTCTCTTTTCCATCGATATTCGAGCTTTGTAATCACAACTTGAAGTCACTTGAAAACGTGGGGCTAGGTTTGGTTGATCTGATTTGAGCACTCGTGAGCGATTGGCAATTCTGCAAGAAATAGATCCATCTCTGTCTCGATCTGTGTGCGTCCGGGAAAGACGATGGTGTAGACGACTGTCTCTGTCACCCACGACTGAAACCTGTACTGCGGAAAATTGAGAAACTCTCCTTCGTACCAATTCCTCAATGTGCGCAAGGAACGGATGGCCAGCAGCTCAAACGGGCAGGTCAATCCGCACATGAGGATTTTGGACAAGGCCTCCTTAGCTGACCACAATAAGGTAAGCCCGGCGGTCTCATTCAACTTGATGCCAACCAGGAAGCGTAATTCGCTACTGGTCATCTGCGATTTGATCACTTCCGATTTCGTTCCATCGATCGATTCGATATCCAATCCCATTGGGTGCACATCAGGGCAGGCAATCGCGCAAGCTGTCTCTGGTGTATGGCTGATGGTGACATTGGCATTTGACGGGCAGAGATATTGAACGATCGGTTGCCCGAAGACACCGGATCTGATCGCGATCCTCGACAGGTCCGGTTCGTCAAAATATGCCGACAACGCTTGTTTCGCCGCATACCGTCCAAGGAGGAAGGTTGTTCTCCGTCTTTCAAATTTCATCGATTCGTATCGATGGCACTCATCGGGATCAAGAAAGACCGTGTAACTCTGATCCAGCCGCGGATAATCGACCGACCTGGCCCAGGAGAAGTAGGCGGTCCCAGACCAATCTTCGCGGAAGAGCCCAATTGTCGTGACGGTTGAATCGCAACGTAACATACTGATTGGCGAATGTTTGTAATTGAATGACTCTCGGCTCAATGGACGATCTGATCGCTCAGGTTTGCCGCGACGTCGCAGCCTCACGCGTCGATAGTCAACTCCAATCTTCGATGTCGATGGCGCTCGACGATGGAGTCGAACAATTTCAGGATGATAGTTCAACCACTTTGGCAGAACCGTACTTGTATTTCAGGTGAATCTTGTGTGCCTGGCTGACAGCTTTGATGCACGGAACGATGGGGTGGCGGGAGGTCACGGTTACCGATCAACCAGGCAGATGCTGATCGACGATGCTAACGGTTCGAAAGAGTGGCAAACACCGCTTGTGTCCCGAAGTGGATCGCTTCCTGCCTGTCGTGCCAGGCCCCGCTACTTCATATCCTGATTCTTAAGGCGAAAGGCGTCCTGCAACGCCTGAATTCGCCCTTGAAATGGATCCAGATCCGCCCTGCCCGCGAGGAAGATGTCCAATTGATGGCTCAGCATATTCAATTCGGGAAACCCTTCTGTCCTTCCCAACTCGACGCGCAGCCGGACTCCATCGGTCAATTCGATCCACCGTTGGGTCCTTGCCAGGTCCACTTTCAGCTGTTGGACCACCCCCTGCTGCATGACCTGCACCATCGCACTCTCCCAGTTGCGCCCGTCGAACTTGACGAGGAGATCTCGTCGTTGTGTCTGGATGCTGACCAACCCGGTGGCAAAGTCGCTGAAGCGGCGTTCGAAATCGCTCTGGGGCAGCTTTCCAAGCTCATCGAGGACGACCCGGAGTTCGCGCGCCAGCTGGTGCTCCAACATCACTACCTGGCGCGCGGCGGAATTGAGTTGCCGGAGCTGTTTGGCCAGCAACTTGGCCTCCTCCCGCTGGGCCCTGTAGGGCTTGGGCGCCAGATGGATACACCCACTCGCCAGCATGCTCACGGTGATGAGCAGCCAGACCCAGATCCAGCAGATCCAGCTCGATCCGTTCGCGACCTTGCGCACCCTCACCACCTCATTTCAAATCGGGAGTCGTCCCCAACAGCAAGGGCAGCTCCCCCTTCGATCCAACTACCACGATCTTCGTATTGGGCGATTTGGCCAGCTCCTGCGTCGCCTCGATCCCCTTCCAGATCAAGACACTGCGTGGGATGTCCTTGACCAGATTCGCGTACTCCTGGAGCCCCATCGCCTCGACCTGCTTCTGTCGGGACTGTTCCCGCTCCTCCTCGACGCGGTACTTCGCCGCCAATGCGTCCTGCTCCGCCTCGACCTTGCGCTGTATCGACTTCTGCACCATCTCGGGTAACTTGATATTAAAGATCGCCACGTTCTCGATCTCGATCAGCTCCCCTCCAATCAGCTGTTTGGTGCTCTCCAGAATCTGGCTGATTGAGGCCCCCGTCTCGGAGCCATAGACCTCCTCCGCCAGAAACTGGCCGACGACCCGTTGCACGGAGCCTTTCAATTGCGGGGTGACGAAGGTGTCCCGATAGTCTGGACCAAACCGCCGGTGGAGGTGGGGTACCATCTCGGGGATCGGACGAAACCGGATCTGCGCGTCGAGGGTCACTTCGAGACCGTTCTTTGAGAGGACGGTCAGGGACTGCACCATCGTCTGGCTGCGCACCTTATAGAGGAAGAACTTGTCCCACGGGGCGACGATGTGCAGGCCCTCGTAGCTCACCTGATTGTGCTGCGTCCCTCCAAAGAGGCTGTAGTAGACAACCATCACCTGGCCGGTGTCGACCCACAGGAACATCCTGTCCCGCAGCACGTAGAGCCCGATGAGCACCAGCACCAGCAGGATCGTCCACTTGGCGCGCCGGTAGAGTCGATGGAGCTTGGGGAATCTCTGGGCAAATCGCTTCCGATTCGCCGGTTTCTTCGGCGCCGCTCCATCCGACTCGACATCCGTGGGCACCTTCGTTTCACTGGCGGCCATCTTCCTCCCCCTTTTGCTTGCTCGCGGTTGAGGGACCGGTCACCCTTGTTCTGCGGCTAGGCCGCGGACGTCACCTGCCATCGATCCATCTGTCGCTCATTTGGCGCCGGCGTGCGGCGACACTCTCTTCCAGGACAAGGCAGAGCACAACGACTTCGCCTCTTGCGGTGATCGCTGCCACGAGTGGGACACGACCCGTCGTCCCCTAAGACACGCGTCCGTCTCAGGCGACGGCCGCTTCATTTTCTGGCACCCCGGTCGAAGCGGCCGCTTCCGCCTCTTTGACCTTCCCGCCAGCCTTCTTGAATTCGTTCACAAAGTACTCTGTGAACGCCTTTGGATCAAAGTTCAGCAGGTTTCCGCCACTTTCGAAGTGCATGATGAAGGTATTCCCGACCGCGCGGGTGACGGCATAGGCCAGAATCGGCGTGGCGATGATTGAAATGACTATGCCCGTCGCTTTGGCGGTCACCGAGCCAATGGCCATTCCTGTCCCCTGGCCCACCAGACCGGGAATGATCGAACTGAGCAGCGAGACGAGAACCCCGCGAACATCGGACCGACTGACGCTCTGCCCAAATGCCTTGGAGATTCGGATCACCATTGGCACCTGGATCGAAAAGATCCCGATGAAATTGATCAGCCCTCCCGGGAGCAGCCCAACCACCGCCGCCATCTTCGCGTGCTGTCCGACGATGGCCAGTGAGGCCTCGACCGGATCCGCCGGGGGCTCTTCGACCTTCTTCTCCTTCGCGTCGGCTTCGCCCTTTCGTGTCCACTTGGGCATCTTCGCTTGTACTGTGCCGAGCATCTGCATCGTCTGCTTGAGCCCTCCAAGGGCTTTTCGCTCCAACTCGGCCGCACGCTCGAGCGCCCGTTGCGCCTCCTCCAGCTGACCTGCGTCCGTCAATTCGAGCGCCTTCTCCCGCTCGACCTGGACCTCAGCCAACCATTGTGCCCGCTGATCCTCCTGGCGGAGCTTTTCAGATTTTCTCAGTACCCGGCGCGCTTCCAGGTGCTTTCCCTCCCGAAGAAGCTGTGCCGCCTGCTCTTGAATCGAATGGAGAACCGCTTCCTTGCCTCCGGCTTTTTTGCCCTCCCCCGCGTTGGTGGTATTGCCCGGCTCGGTCCCCTGCTCTGTATGCTGACTGTCAGATGTTTCTCTCATTCAAGTCTCCTTCCTCACCCAACTCGTTCAACTCACCCAACTCCTGTATTTCGACGTCCTGGCCTCCCCCCTCTCCGGCACTGGTAGACAAATCAGAACTGCCATCCCCTCTTTCTACCCACCGCCTCTCAAGCGAGATGAGCTACTTGAAGGCACAAGTGTAAGGAACAATCCTTGCTTTTTCTCAATGGATCAAGCCTGCTTAGCTCAAGTTTTGGGAACAGGGGCTTCTCTCCTCGTCGCTTTATCAGCTGTACTAGGTACACCTGATGAGTAAATACTGAAGATATTCGTACTTATACAGGATTTTGACAAAAAAGTCTTAAATTTTTAAAAAATCACCTCTGAAATCTTCTCAAAAGCGAAAACAGAGTGAATGAGATTTTTGCGAGGAAAAATGGAGAGATTTCAAGCAAATCGCCCTTCATCGTTTAGTCTCCTGCATCATTCCGGTTCAGATCGACTCGCTTAAGGGGGGAGAGGCAAGAGCCCACCCTCCTTCTTGATCTGGAAGGTGGTTTCTTGCGGCCTGGCCTGGGATTGGCGGCTAGTATTCCAATTGGGGCTGGAGGGGAGATGAGTCAGAGAGGAATTCTTTCAAAGTGGCACCGAGGCCGGCGTCTTGTGTCTCGCTCTGAATCAGTGGCAGCATCGCGTTAGTCACGCAGGCGAGCAGGCTGAGGTTGAACAGCAGCACACTGCTCAAGATGCCAAAATGGAGGAAGAAGATCCCGCCAACGCAGACCAGCCCGGGCCCAACGGTGAGGGCCAGCGTCCTTTCCAGGTTCGCATTGAGATCCTGGGCCAGTTGAAAGAGGTCGCTCAGATGGGTCAGACTGCCATCCATCAAAACGATTTGAGCGGTGTCGGTCGCGATGGAGGAAGCGCCGCGAATCGAGACAGACACTTGCGCCTTCTTCAGAGCAATGGCGTCGTTGATGCCGTCTCCGACAAAACAGACCGAACGTCCAGCTTGCTGTAACCGTTCAACCAACCCGGCCTTGTCCTCCGGCAAGACTTCGGCGAAGTAGTCGGTGATCCCCAACTGGGCGGCCAGGTTGCGGGTCGGCTGCTCGTGATCGCCAGAAATGATGTAGAGCCGAACTCCCCGCTCCTGCAGTTGACGGATGACCGCCGGGGCTTCCGGACGAATGGTGGGGCGAAGTTCAAGCGCGCCAGCGAGTTGATCGTTGACAGCGACGTAGACCATAGAATGGCCCTGGTCGTGGGCGGTCCCCTGGAGGGCCTTCAAGTCGTCAGGAATGGCAATCTGCTCGAGCGCCATAAAGCGGTCGCTGCCGACACAGATCCGCTGCTGTCCCAGCCAAACACGCAGTCCATAGCCAACTTCATAACTGGCATGATCGAGGGAGGGCAACTCGAGGCAGCGTTCTTGCGCGGCCTGTTGGATAGCCCTGGCAATCGGGTGAGTCTGGCGATACTCCGCGGCGGCGGCATAGATCAAGACGTCTGTCTCGGTCAGCGTCTGGCAGCAGTAGATCTGCGCCAGTTCCGGTTGCTCCAGGGTGAGCGTTCCAGTCTTATCGAAGACGACCGTGTCGACCTCTCGAAGCAACTCCAGCGAACGACCGTCTTTGATCAAAATCCCGTTCTGCGTGGCGACTGTCAGGTAGCTCAACATCCCAAGCGGTGAGGCCACTCGCAGAACTTCAGAGAAATTGGACGAGACGACCGCGACTCCGCTGACCAGGCCCTGCGTCAGGGCAGCGACCGCGCTGATGCCCAGCGTCGGCAAGACGGAGCGATCGGCGAGTTGCTGGCTGCGGGCCTCGATGGCGTATCTGTAATCGGCCGTCCGAGTGAGAATGTCGCCGATCTGAGCGGCAACCGTTTCACTTCCGGCTCTCTCCACTTTGACCAGGATACGCCCGGAGAGGACGACGGTCGCCGCGAAGACAGGTTCGCCCACGCTCTTCTCGGCAGGCTGCGACTCACCTGTCAGGCGGTGCTGATCGATCGATGCCAGACCATCGACAATCACCCCATCGGCCGGAACCACTTCACCGGCGTTCACCACCAGGACATTTCCGCACTCCACCGTCTCGAATGGAACCTGGACCTCGACTTCGTCTCGCCAGAGCCAGACAGAGCGGGGCTGCCGCTCAAAGATACTGACCAAACGTTTGCGGGAGTGATCCTCGGTCTTCAAGAGAAGTTTCTTGCCGACAAAATAGAGCCCGCTGCTGAACGCCATCAGCGTGTAGTACTTGGCGGCGAAGGCTCCGAGCACCGCTACCGAGTCGAGCACGGACGCGCGCAGGCGCCGCTCTTCGACGATCGAATGATAGGTATCCTGGAAGATCGGCAGGCAAACATAGAGCGTGCAGGCGAGGCCCAGCATGGTCAAGGGAGGAGAAAAGAGCGCCCCAACTGCTGCCAGTCCGAATCCGGCGCCGCTGACGACCAGATAATGGTCGATCTCCCGGTTGGTCACCATTGCGTCTTCCGCGCTCTCCTGGGATGGGGTTTTCGCGATCGCCTTGCTGGCAGGCAAAGTCAGCTGACTGGCCGCTTGCCGTCGTTGATAGATCCTTCTGCCAACATAGGCGCCGGTCGCCAGAATCAGACTGCTGATGAACATGCCGCGTCCTTGTCAAAATGCTAAAAGTAGGATTGCAGTTCTCCCCGGCGCCGGATGTCGAGCGTCGCGCAATGGAAAGAACCTAAAAAGGGATAGTACGCTTCAAAGGAGCACGGAATTGGTTTGAAACCCCATTCTTTGAGGGCCTTGATCAAGGGCTCTTGATTCTTTTCGACGACCACTCGTTGCTCGTCCAACATCAGCACATTGACGCCGGCCCAATCACTGACGAGTCGCAGCGGGTCGCCTTTGATCTGCGGCAACGGCGTCGGCATGACCAACAGTTCCCAGCTTTTGAGAATCGGAGGAAGGTTCTGCAGATCGAGGTAGTCTGGGTTGACCAGCACTTTGCCGGGAGCCAACGGCATAAAGGTCGTGTCGATGTGGATGGCTTCCGGACAGCGCGATTGCAACGTATGAACACGGTACCCGTCGCCCAGGTGGCGCTGCAACCAGGCAATGCCAAAGTGGTTGGTGACATTGCTGGTCTGACAAAAAATGTCGCGGCCACAGCGCACAAAATCCGCCGCGTCAAAGACTGGCTCAAACTCGTTGATGACAAAGCGGATCGGCTCGTCTGGTCCCGGGACCGTATACTGCTGATCATAAAGCTTGTCGAGCAGTTGCGGCTTGGGGGCGGCGGTCCAGCGGGCCCCGGCTTTGAAATATTCTTTGAAGAGGGACCGGTAGGCCCAGGCTTCGAAGTAGCGCGAACGGTCGGCCATGGGCGTTTCCAGGATCTCATTGCCGAGAATGATGAACGGGTCGCGCGGATTGGCGGCACAAAATCCGCTGGTAACCTGCCACTCTGGCGTCCCGAACGGAGCCGCAAAATTGGCTCGATCAAGACGTCGAACGCGGACCCCTTCCGCTTCGAGAATATGGATAAACTCCGCCAATTCGCGACGAGCGGCTTCCACCAGCGCCAGTGGGTAGGGCGAACCTCCCCCGCCGACACGCTCTTCGGCAGCGACCCACTCTCCCGGTGGTGCGGTGGCGACATTGATCGTATTCCAGGCGGGGAACATTGCCCCGTCGAGCGAGCCGATGACGACCTCTTCCAGTGGATCCCACTCGTTATGGGAGTTGACAGGGCAATTAGCTGACATTCGTCGCACCTCTGAGGGTTGAAGTGAAAGTTTACCTGATGGAATGCCTCATCCAATAGTTCGGGTCAAAGTATCGACCACGATTCCGTTCACAATCGATCTGGACTGGTTGGAGAGCACCCGGCACCACATATGAGCCGCTCTCCGGAAAGGCCATACCGGTCCATTCCTCCCAGTCATGCACGCTGCCTTCAATGGTCTCTGCGCACGGCGCCCCGCCAGCCCTTCCGCGCGTAGATGACCGTGCACGCGCAGCCACGGATCGAAGTAGGCCCCATCCGGCCGTTTCCATTCGACGTAGCGTTCCATGGGCGTGAGTGGGTAGCGACTTTTCCAGGTTGGCCGTACCGGGATGATCAGAGAGGTGCAAGC
>JBEIJP010000027.1:0-13183 GCA_040380245.1 Acidobacteriota bacterium
CTTCCGCCTGGCCTCCTCGACCCAGTGGGTCGATCCGAGGAGGCCCTGCTCCTCTCCCGCGACCAGCAGGAAGACGAGGGTCGCGTCAAACTCGTACTTCGACATGACGCGGGCCATCTCGAGCACCGCGGCGGTCCCGGAGGCGTCGTCGCTGGCGCCGGGCGCGTCACACTCGGCATCTTCGTAGGGAAAGCAGATCGAATCATAGTGGGCAGCGACCACGACGATGCGATCCCTGGAGACGGGCTGGCTTCCGGGAAGCGTGGCGACGACATTGACGATACGCACGGCCTCCTTGACCCGAGCGGTCGGAGGCTGAAGAAAGGCGTCCTCCTCGACGACGAGCCGCCCCCCGGAGTCCTGACGAACACGTTCCAGCTCTTCCCGAATCCAGCGGCGCGCCGCCCCGATGCCACGGACCGGATCCTCCTGGGAACTGAGGGTGTGGCGAGTGCCAAACCCGACCAGCTTGCGCATGGCCGTCTCGATCCGCTGGGCAGAGATTTCGCCAATGATCTTCTGAATCTGGGGATGTTGCCGGTTGGTGATCTGGGCCTGTTGCGCCAATGAAGTCGAAGGCCCCCCCTGCAGCAGCAGGCCAAGGATGAGCAGGGCAATAGGTAACACGCGGATCAGAGGTGGCGAACATTGACGGCCCGTCGCCTGCCTCACCCCGCGGGTTGAGTCGCGCCACCTTTGCGGAGACCAATTGGCCATACCCTCTCTTCTCCTCCGATCTGCCCTGCGTCAGGTGATCGATCGATCGAACCGGCGTGTCCACCGCCTCCCCACCAAAGAGCAGACGAAGCAAGACATTCATCCCAACGGGAGCCAACGCTTCCCGGCCGATGAACGCCGATTATAGGCGGCTCGAACCAATCAGAAAAGAGAAAGTTTCCTTCTCGCTATGATTTCCAGCGCTCGGAGCGGACTACGGTGTCACACGATAGACGATTCCCTGCCAGACAACAGTCACCGGGCGCAGCTGGAAGTACTCGGCCAGTTCAGGATGCTCCCGGAGGACCGCGGCGTAATCCTCGCTTCCGGCGGTGAGACGAACGGTTCCACGGACCCGAAGGTTGCCAAAATAGATGTCATCGACCCAGGTTCCTCCAGTGAGGTAGAAGGTTTTGTCGAGAATCCGACGGGCTGGAGGCGAGGAGAGCCGACCGGCAGGCGAGGCGGGATTGGCGAGTCCTTTCCCCGACGCGACAAACCCGGAAACTCCCCGGGACGGCTGAATTCGGGTCCCCCCCTCGGAACGGCGCTCGGCGGAAAGAGCGGTCTCCGAGCCTGCCGAGCTCATCGGATTCTCCCCCATCAAAGGCGGGATTCTGGTCGTCAGTTCGGAGGAGCGGGAAGCCAGGTCTGCGGTGCTGGCAGCGGACCTGCCAAGGGTCCCGACCAGCGTCGGTTTCAGCGTGGGGAGATCTGGAGAATGGAGTGTCGGAGGTACTCGATCCACTGGTGAATCGACTGGGCCTTGGGCGAAGAGCGCGACCGACTCCGCCTGCCTGGCGGAGCCGCGGCCCCGGTTCGCAGAGGACAGTTCTTCGCGGGCGGTTGTGCTGGAAGAGGAAGACGGCCGGCTGGCCAGTTGGCGCTCGGCGACTCGAGCCAATGCCGGTGGGGAGGAGGTCTCGCGCCGAGGATTGCTCGCCGCCAGGTCTGTTGCGCCCTGGGGATCCCGTTGCCCCTCGGCTCGACTCTCGAGTACAGAGGACGAAGGCCGTTGGGTCAGCTCCGAACTGGGCGTCTCTCCGCCAGAACGGATGATGGTCGGAAGCAACTGCCAGCCAGCCACTACCCCAATCAGAAGGGCGAAGGCAGTTCCCGCGATCAATGGGCGCATGCCGAAGAGGCGCGTCTTCTCCCCAGAAAGAATCGACGATCCCCCCCACAGCAGATCGTTGATTCCCTGGTAGATCGGCTCCCACCAGTTCGAGGGCGTGGGAGACGGATCATCTTGGGCGCGCGTACGCCCTTCCACCGTGGCCTCCAGCCAGGCTAATTGGGTCAATTGGCGGCGGCAGAGCGTACAGACCGTCAGATGGGCTTCGTACCTTTGCTGACTTGTCCCAGACAAGGCTCTTTCGAGGTAGGCGGCTGCCAGATCCGGGTCGAACCCCTGGCAAACCTCTGTTGGAAGCGGCTCTCGACCGGCCTGCTGGCGAATGCGTCGGCGCAGCAGTTGATCAAATTCAGAATCGGGGGGATTGAATTCGCGTCTCACGGCACTTCACTTCTTTTTGGATAACATGATTTGAAAACATTTGACGGAGAGGGCGACCGATCGCTTGCCCCGCGTGCCCAAATGGTCGGAGTGCCAAAGGGTCGAAATGGAAACAAAGGAGCCCCGTGTCTGACACACCGACCAAAGAATGCGGCCAGGGGGCGATCACATCCAACTGGCTTAACCGCCCTAATTGCCCCGGTTCGCCTTATATTCCTTCGAAAACAGGCTCCAAGTACATCCGGATCGAATCCAGCTCTTCCGTCGAAATGAACGAAGGGAATCAGGAAGCTTGCGCGAAAAGTCTGGAGACGACCCATCAGGGGGCGCGGCGAGCCGCAGGACCATTGACGTCGCGGAGAAGCTCCCGGACATCGATCTCGGTGCGGGCCGCTAACTGAAGGCATTCCGCCACTTCGCGGCGACCCAGGCCAAAGTCACGGGCAAGAATCTCTTCTGTCCGACGACGGACATCCTTCTGCGCGCGGGCCAGCCAACGACTGATGGTGGCCTCGTGGACCCCCATCATCTGCCCGATCTCGCGAAGGGTCAGATCATCAAAATAGTAGAACTGAAGAAGCAGGCGGGTACGGGTATCGGCGGTAGCCAGGGCCCGGGCGAGGGCGGTCTCGGTCGCCTCGCGCAGCCGTCGGTCTTCCAATTCATCGGGCCGGGCAGGAGGGGAGGCGAGCATCCCGTTCGAGTGGGATGGAGCCGCCAGCAGAAGGCGGTCGAACTCCTCGACCTCCTCGACCTGCTCAAAACGCGAGGTGAGCCGTTTGCGGTCGATGAAGCACTGGTAGACCACGGCGCGCAACCATCCGCCGAGCGAGCCGCGGCCCGCATAGTGGGCAAACTTGCTCAGCCGGCGCTCCCCCTCCAGTCGGATGCCATAGAGTTCCCCGTAGACATACTGGACCAGTTCCTCTGCCTCGCCATCATCCTTGGTCAAGGCCCGGGCGGCGCTCTGGAGGGGGGCACGGAAGCGGGACTCGAAATCGAGCCAGGCGCGCTCATCGCCGGCTTCGCAGGCGAGGGCGTGAACGAGCTCCTCGGCGTGGAGGGAGGCGAGCAGGTCATCAGCCTCCTGCGGCTGGGCCGCGGGAGAGGTCGGGGTCAGGCGTCTCGCTGGGGACCCGCTCCGTGCTCTTGCCTGGCCCGCTGGAACGGGCCAGGCTCCGCTGCAGAATCTGGATCACCCGGTCGGTAAACGTCTGTTCCGAGACCTGGTATCGCTGCGCGACCCCGGCCCAGAGGGATTGGATCGTCCTGGCATGGTGCTGCAGAAGATCATCCACCATTTTTGGTTGCTGCCCGATCTCGACCGGTCTCTTTCGGTCACGAACGGAGCTCTTCTCCTGTCTCTGATCTCCGATTCTCTCCGATTCGTCCATCGGCTCGACTGGCGAGAGGAGGTTCCGTTCCCTGGTTGCGCGGATCTGTCGAGGGCCTCACGACCCTCGCTCAAGCGGAAAAACGCCTCATTTTATTCCCGCTCGAACAGAAAAGATACCAACCCGGGTCGTTGAAACGAACTTTTCCCCAAAACCAGCAATTCACCGCGAAGAGGCAGCCAGCTGATCGGCCAGGGCACGGACCAAGGAAGCGAGCACGGGGCCCTCGACACGGTTCCCCTGCCGGGCAGCGACGCCAACGTGAAAGGCCCGCAGCGGCCGACTCGGGAGAAGGACTGCCATCGCCGCCGCGTCGACCCCTCCACCGACCAGGACCGTGCGCTCGCCGGCGCGATCCTGCCATTCCGTCAAGCGGGCGACCTTGTCCGCCCAGGGCTCGGGCCCCCCACTGGTCAGAAAGGTGTCGATCTGGGGGAGTCCAGCGACCGCTTCGATGGCGGAGCCGGGATCGGGCAGGTCCTCGGTCGCGCGGTGGAGGGTCGCACGCAGCCGTGGAACCTTCGCGAGGATGTGGCCGAGAAGGGGGAGATCCAGCACCGGCCCCGGGGAGCGCAGGAATCCCAGCACTACCCCCTCGAGGTGAGGAAAGGATTCGGACAACGCTTGAAGCGCCGCCGCCGTGCGGCAGAGTTGAGCAATCTCCTCCGGATCGACCACCTCGAACGCTTCCCGATCGCGCAGCATGACGCGGACGGGAAGTGGAGTGGCGGTCAGAACCTCGCGAACGAGCTCGATGGACGGAGTCAGGCCTCCCAGCTCATAGTGGCTGATCAGCTCGATCCGATCGGCGCCGCCCTCGGCGGCGGCCAGGGCGTCCTCTACCGAACAGGCGATGACCTCCAACAGGGGGGATCTCTGACGTACCACTTGACCTGACCCTCCTTTTGACGAGAGACCAGCCACTCCTGGTCTTCCCCATTTGGCTCAACAACGGGCTCGAATCGGCCCAATCCCGGCCTTCAGGGCTTTTCCGGGGGCTTCTTGCGAATCCGCTCGAGGATCTCGCGAAGCGTCTCCTTGACGCCGGGCTCTCTCTTCTCTGGAGACGGGGAAGGCTCCTTCGGCTGACCGGGAGCGTCGACGGCCCCGCCGAGGACGCGCTGACGAAGGTTGTCGAGCAGATTGGTTCGGGCGCGCCTTCGCAGCACGGCCGAGTCGATACCAAATGTGGGTTGCTGGAGGGGGCCGGAGACCTGCAGGGGAATCACCAGCGATTCCCGCTCGACAAAGAAGCTGCTGAGGAGCCGCCCGACGGTACCCTGCCCTCCGGTCACGTTGGACGACGAAAGAATGCGTCGGGTCAGATCAGGGCTGAGCTGGGCGAGGACGGAGTAGTCCATCCGCAACGGCTCGATCAACTGGAGACGTCCCTGCCCCGTCACCGAGAGATCCTGGGTGGCGATCTCGAGCCCGTCGGTACGCAGTTGCCCCTCGCCGAAGGTGAGGTTCGATTTCAGGCTTCGGAAAGCGGTACCGGCCCCCCCGGTCGGCAGATTGGCCAACTTGCCGAGCCGTTCGATCTGGGCCAGCAGGTCGAAGCTGGTCAATTGCCCGTCGCGAATCTCGACTTGCCCGGTTCCAGCCAGGGAACGGGCGAGAACGGGCCCCTCCGTGCCACGTCCGCGAAGGTCGAAGGTGGTGTCGAGTCGCCCTTGAATCAATCGCGTCTGGCCGAGGCTCACGAGGAAGTTCTGCAGATCGACGTTGGTCAGCCGCCCCTTGACCGCCATCCCGAGGGGAGTGGTGGCCAGATCGAGGCGCAGCGCCCCCTGGTATCCTCCGCCGTAGAGCGAGAGCGCCAGCGGATCGAGCGTGAGGGTCTGGGGGCGATAGGCGAGCTGGCCCTGCAGGTCACTGGCGCTGATCCCATCGAACTGCAATCTGCCAAGGGCAAACCGCCCATCGACTGTCAGGTTTTCTGCGGCTCCCCCGGAGACCCCGGCCGATCTTCCCGCAGGGGGGAGCCCCATCAGTTTCTGCCACTCGGCGAGGATCAGCTGATCCCCCCGCAGATCGAAACGAACTGCCGGGCGGTCGAACTGGCGAACTTCGAGCCAGCCCGCCAGCGAGGTCGAGGCGATCTTCGCCTCGAGCTGTTCGACCCGGGCCTGGTCTCCCGTCAAGCGGACATCGGCCTTGGCGACCTGCATGGGCTGAGTCCACCCGGTGGGCTGCAGCGAGGCCTGCCGTAAGCTGCCCTGTCCCTCGATGGTCCACTTCGGCTGCTCCGTAGTGAGGTTCGCGTCGATCTCCGCACGCAGGGTGGCCTGGCCGCTCCCCTTGAGCTGGGTGCGCACGCCCATCGATTCCGCAATTTGGAGTACATCCCCGAGCTGGGCATTCTGGGTACTGGCGTCCATCCGAAAGCGGGGGCGCTCCTGGTAATCGGCGAGGGTCAGTTCATCGAACTCCAGGATCGAGCGGGCGCCGACGGAGGTCCGAAACGGCGTCACCGAGAGGAGGGTCGGATTGGCGAGCAGCGTCAGTTGTCCGACCTCGATCGCTTGCGGCAACCCAGCCATCTCGAAACGGAGGTCACGCACGACCAGCTTCCCATCGAGAGCCGGGACAGGGACCTTGCCCGTCATCTTCAGGGAGAGATCGGCATTTCCCTGAATACGCGTGCCGGCCGGTGGGCCAAAACCAAAGGCGGGGGCGGCTTCGAGAAGACTTCCAAGGGCAACACCGGAACCATCGAGGGTCAAGTCGAGAGTCGGATGATCAAGCAGTTGCTTCACCCCCCCGCGCAGGCGGACCTTCGCCTTGCCCAGTGCGGCCTCTCCCTCGTCGATCTGCAGGCGAACGTCGAAAGGAGAGGCGGGAGCGGCTCCTTTGACTGGTGGTGTGGCCGCCACTGTCAGGTTGAATGTCACCTCGAGGGGGTGGCGGGATGGCTCACCCCAGGCGGCGAGCCGGACCCCTTCGGCGAAGAGGGTCCCCTGGGCACGCAGGGAGTCGGCGAGGCGTCCGGCGAGGGAGAGATCGAAGGTGACCCTCCCACGCCTGGGGGAAGAGACTCCGACGAGGGCCTCCAACGCGGAGACTTCGACCTCCTGCAATTCGAGGGTCGCCTCGATCGGGGTCTGTGTCAGATCCTGCAGCTCGATCGGTCCGGCTGTCCCCTGGACTTCAGCTCGTCCCCCATTCTCGCCCGGCATGGTCAATCCAAGCGAAAAATCGAAGGACTGGCGCGGGGAGAATCCCTCCAGGTCGACCGAGATTTTGTCATAGACCGTCTCGGTCGCCGGCGCGACCGAGCGGTCGATCAGGGTGAAGCGCCCTTCCTCGACGGCCAGATCGAAAGGGGGGAGCGATTCCTGGGTTTTGGGCTCGCGAAATGGCTGGAGCGTGCTCCAGTTCCAGACCGGCTGCTGATCTCTCACCTCCTTGATCAGGACGACGGCCGGCTGCTGCAAGGCCAACCCGGTCAGCTGTGGCCTTCCCCGCAGGAGCGAGCGAAGCCCGACCTGCAGCTCGACCGTTCGCGCGGAGACAAACCGACCCGTCGCGAACGTGGGATCCTCGGCAATGACCACCTCCTCGGCACGAACCGTCACGCGCGGCCAGAGTCGCAACGAGAGCCGGCCCAGCTCGACTGGGCGTCCCACCTGTCGCTCGATCTGCGCCAGGATCTGTGTCCGATAGGCTCCGACATTGAGATCGACCAGCCGCGGCACCAGCACCGCCGCCACGCCCCAGAGGACCGCGATCAGCGCGATGACTCCCAACGCCACTCGCGGGTAGATCGAGCCCGCCAGCAGACGGAACCAACGGGAGGCCCGCCAGGTTTCCCAGCCCTTGCTCACGAATGGGGTACTCATCGGACGGCCCTCGGGGATTGAGAAGAGGCAGGGGCCTCCACCGTCGAGGTGGACGCCAGGAGATAGCGGTCGATCCAGCGCGCGACGACGCGCTCATCGGTTGGTCGGGAGAGGCTCGCCAGGGCCTCCTCGACTACCTGAACTCCCATCCGCTCCCGACGGTCGGCGAGCACGGTGGCCAGGTAGGAGGCGGAGAGCTCCGGGTGGGCCTGGATTCCAAGCATGGTCGTGCCAAGCCGATAGAAGGCCTGCGGGCAATGGTCCGTCCGGCCGAGCGGCGCCGCGCCCTCCGGCAGGCGGACGACCTGATCCTGGTGCAGATAGAGGAGATCGAGAGACGGCTGAAAGGGCTCCATCCACGCCTCTGGCTGAGTGATCGTCAACCGGTGAACACCGCCGCCCCAGCCCGTCTCCGCCTTCTCGACCTGGCCTCCGAGAGCCTGGGCGATCGCCTGATGACCAAAACAGATGCCTGCCGTCGGGATCCGCGCTTGCCAGAGCTGGCGGATCCAGGCGAGCAGTTGTTCAACCCACGGCAGGTCTTCGTAGACGGAGGCTCGGGAGCCCGTGATCAGGCAGAGATCGAACTCGTCCAGACGGTGGGGGAACTGGCCGGCCGGCAGGTCGTAGACGCGCCAGCGCGGGGTCGCTTGCGCGGCCCCAAACTGCCCGAACCGAGCGGCGAAGAGCGCCGGATAGTCCTCCGTCACTGGCGCGAAGCGCTCCTCAATATGGTCACACAGGAGTAGGCCAATGCGCATGCCGCCCTCCGCCGCTACCACTCCGTCCGCAGGTGATAGGACTTCAACCGGGTGAATGGCTGGAACCCGAAGCGGGAGAGGGTGCAGCCACGCCCAGAGTCCTTGATGCCGGTCCAGGCGAGAGCCGGATCGAGATAGTCGCACCGGTTCATGTACCAGGTTCCCGTCTCGACCTGGTCGCCGATCGCAAGCGCCGCCTTGGGATCGGCCGTCCAGACAGAGGCGGTCAATCCGTAGCGGCTGTCGTTCATCCAGCGAACCGCCTCTTCGTCATCCCGGACGGACATCACTCCGACGACAGGGCCGAAGGTCTCCTCGGTCATGAGAGACATCGAGTGATCGACCCCGACCAGCACCTGCGGGGCGAGGTAGGGCGTTCCTTCCCGGGCCGCCGGGAAGAGCGCCGGGTCGATGAGGGGGCGTGCCCCCCTGGCGATCGCCTCGCGCAGCTGCGCGCGCACCTTGTCGGCCGCTTCGGTGCGAACCAGCGGACCCAACGTCGATGCCGGATCGGTCGGATCTCCCAACCGGTACTGCCGGGTCAACTCGACGAAGGCCTCGACAAAGCGGTCGTAGAGATCCTGGTGGACATAGATGCGCTCGATCGCGCAGCAGGATTGGCCCGAATTGAACATCGCGCCATCGACGAGGTTCTCGACCGTCGGCTCGAGCGCGGCGTCGGCGCGCACATAGGCCGGATCCTTTCCTCCCAGCTCGAGCCCGGTCCCGATGAAACGGCTGGCCGCCGCCTGCTGGACGGCGTGCCCTCCAACCACCGAGCCGGTAAAAGCGACAAAGCCGATCCGCGGATCCTCGATCACGCGAGCGACCTGCGGGTGATCGAGGTGCAGGTACTGGAAGACCCCTTCCGGCAATCCCACCGCTCGAAAGGCCTCGGCGTAGGCCTCGGCGACGAGCGGCGTCTGCGGCGCCATCTTGAGGATGACGCTGTTGCCGGCGAGCAGCGCGGGGACCACGGCGTTGACCGAGGCGAGCCACGGGTAGTTCCACGGGGCCAGCACCAGAACGACCCCAACGGGCTCCTGGCGAATGAAGCGGTCGAAGCTCGCCTTCGGTTCGAGACGGAGGTCGGCGAGCGACTCCTCGGCGATCCCGGCCATATAGCCAACCCGTTCCCGAAAGCCACGACGCAGCTCGAAGGGGCTGGCCGAGATCGGTCGGCCCATCTGCCAGGTAAGCTCTTCTCCGAATCGATCCGCCCGCTCAACCAGCCACTCGGCCATCCGGAGAGTGAGCGCGATCCGCTCGGCGAGGGGAACCCTTCGCCACTCCGCCTGGGCCCGCACCGCCGCCGCGAGGGCTTGCTCGGTCTCTTGGCCAGTCGCCAGCCGACGCTCGACGTAGAGACGCCCATCGACCGGACTGATCGTCTGTTGCCACCCTTCCGCCATCGCTTCGCCTCCCCTCCCCTTCCACTCTTCTTCTGCGAGATCAATGGTGATCCCCGGTCCGGCTGCGGCAGCCAGACTCCTCACTCCGGTGTGACATAGGCCGCGGTAATGCCGCCATCGACTACGAAATCGCTCCCGGTGATAAAGGACGACTCGTCCGAAGCGAGGAAGAGGGCCGCCTGCGCAATCTCGGAGGCCTCGCCAAACCGGCCGACGGGGATGTGAACCAAACGGCGCTGGCGCTTCTCCTCGGTGTTGAGGTAGCTCATCAGCAGCTCGGTGCGCAACGGACCCGGGCAGAGGGCATTGACGCGAATTCCTTCGCGCGCATGGATGATCGCCAGTTCGCGGGTCATCGCCAGGACCGCCCCCTTGCTGGCGGTGTAGGCCACTTGCGGCGTCGCCGCCCCCATCAGGGCGACAAAGGAGGCCGTGTTGATGATCGAGCCGCCGCCGGCTCGCTGCAGCGCCGGAATGCCGAATTTACAGCCGAGAAAGACGCCGCGGGCGTTGACGTTCATCGTCAAGTCCCAGATCTCCTCGCTGGTGGTCACGGCGTTGTCGTCGGCGTGGTGCATGATCCCCGCGTTGTTGAAGAGAATGTCGAGCCGACCAAACTTCTTCTCGGCCGACTTGATCATCCGCTGGCAATCCTCCGCCAGCGAGACATCCGCCTTGGTGAAGAGGGCCTCGCCACCGACCTCTTTGACGAGGCGGACGGTCTGTCGTCCCGCCTTCTCATCCCGGTCGACAACCACGACGCGGGCCCCCTCACGCGCAAAGAGGATCGCCGACTCGCGTCCGATCCCACTGGCTCCCCCGGTAATCAGGGCGACCTTCCCTTCCAATCTGTTCATGCCTCTCCATCCTCGTCTCTGTGTGGACTACTCATCTCAGTCAGAATTGCCGGCCGCCTCACCTGGCGATTCCTGCCTCCGGTCAGTGGCCGCGAAACGTGACCTCAGATCCGCTCGAAGTATCGCGCGCGTTCCCAGTCGGTCACCGCGCGATTATACGCCGACTGCTCGGAGCGGTAGAAGTGAACATAGTGCTCGACGACTTCGTTCCCAAACGCCTCACGGGCGAAGCGACTCGCGGCGAGCCGCTCGGTAGCCTCCGCGAGCGTCGCCGGAACCCGTGGGAGGTGGCGTGCGGCGTAGATGTCTCCGGTGAAGATCTCCGGCGGTTCGATCTGGCGTTTGACGCCCTCCATCCCGGCCGCCAGCGAGGCGGCGAGGGCGAGATACGGATTGCAATCGGCCCCGGGAATCCGGCATTCGATGCGCAGGCTCTGGCCACGACCGACGACGCGGAAGCCTCCTGTCCGGTTGTCGTAGCTCCAGGCGAGGCGTGTTGGCGCCCACGAACTGTCGACATAGCGTTTGTAGGAGTTGACCGTTGGGGCGTAGAAGGGCATGACCTCCTCCACGTGTGCCATCCACCCGCCGAGAAAGTGGCGAAAGAGCGGCGAGCATTGGATCGGCCCAAGCGCCTCGTCCCCGGCAAAGAGATTGCGTCCATCGCGCCAGAGGCTGAGGTGGATGTGGCAGCTCGAACCGGCGCGATCGGCGGCCACCTTGGCCATGAAGGTCACGCTGATCCCCATCCGATCGGCCAGCTCCTTGAGGCACTGCTTGTAGACAACGTGCCGGTCGGCCATCGTCAGCGCCTCTGTATAGCGAACATTGAGCTCGTGCTGGCCGAGGCCCCATTCCCCCTTCGAACTTTCGACCGGGACTCCGGACTGGCGCAGGTGGCGCCGTGCCTCGGCGGTGAAGCCCTCGGTCCGGGTTCCTTGCAGAATCTGATAGTCCTCGAGGTACCACCCGGCGGGCACCAGGTTGTGATAGCCCGCCTGGTGAGCCTCCCGGTAGCCGGTCTCAAAGACGTAGTACTCGAGCTCGGTCGCCGCCTGGCAGGACCAGCCCGCCTCGGTCGCCTTCTCGACCTGCGCACGCAGGATCGAACGGGGCGCGAGGGGGACGGCCGAGTGCGTCTTCTCGTCGATGACGTCACAGAGAACGAGCGCCGTCCGGTCGAGCCAGCTGGCCACGCGCAGGGTCGTCAGATCGGGCACCAGATGAAAATCGCCATACCCCAGCTCCCAGTTGGCGAAGCGGTACCCGGCCACCGGCTCCATCTCCATATCGGTCGTCAACAGGTAGTCGCAGCCGTGCGTCCCTTCCCGATAGGTCCGTTCGACAAACATCTCGGCGTCGTACCGTTTGCCGTTGAGACGGCCGTAATGGTCCGTAAAGCCGACGATGACCGTCTCGATCTGCTCGTCCGTCACCAGACGCCGCAACTCCTCCTGCCCCAGCATCCCTTTGACGGTGATATGTTCGTTGCTCACGACTCCTCCTTTGCGCTCAGCGGATCGAGCCAGCGTGGCCCGCGAAAATGGCGCCGCTCGCGCGCCCAGTACCAGAGACCCAGCAGCCCGAGAACAGCCACCATCGTCTTCCCTGTCCGGTAGCCATCCGGCAGACTGAGAATGGCGCTCAGAAAGACGACCCACCCGATCGCCGCCAGATTGATCAGCCGCCCCCAGCGCCCGAGATGCCACGGTCCTCGCGGCAGCTCCCGCTCGGTTCCCCGTGCCCGCCAATGCAGGTAGACCGGAAGGATATAAGACAGGTAGAGACCAATTGTACTGATCGAGGTGATGACGGCGTAGGCGCCACTGTAGACCGCGGCGAGAAGGGCGAGGGCGACGCTCAGCCAGATCGCCAGCGCAGGTGTCTGATAGCCGCCGTGAACCCGGCGCCAGAGGTGGGCGGCGGGCAGTCCCCCGTCGCGCGCGAAGGCGTAGAGGACCCGCGACGACCAGGTCACCGCCGAGAGACCGCAGAACCACATCGCCATGGCCGCCAGGGCCGAGAAGAGCGCGCCTGCCCGCTCTCCCAATGCGCTTCCCAGAATCGCGATCACCGCCGGGACTTCATTCCCTCCCGCGTCGCGCGCCGCGAGGACTGCGCCCAGATCGCCAATCGCCAGGGTCAGGGCGATCAACAAGAGATACCCCGCCACCGCCGAGACGACCACCGCCAGGACCATTCCCCAGGGGGCCCGCCGCCGTGGGTCGACCGTCTCCTCGGAGACGCTCGCCGACGCGTCATAGCCCGTGAAGGTCCAGAGTGCCTGCAGGAGCCCGAGGATGAAGGCCCACCAGTAGGGCCATCCCTCGGCGTTGCTCGTCACCCGCGTGAAGAAGAAACTGACCGGTTGTCGGGGCGCGAAGAGAACGAGAGCTCCAACGATGACCAAGACCCCGACCAGATGGACCGTCACGCTCAGGTCGTTGAGTCGGGAGACCAGCCGAATCCCGAAATGGTTGATCAGCCCGTGGGAGAGCAGGATTCCGCCATAGACCAGCAGCAGATTCCCGCTGGTCGCCTCCATCCCCAGCAGCGGCGTGACAAAGAGCGCGCACCCGTAGTCGATGCCCGCAATCGCCGCGATCTGACCGAGGATGTTCAGCCAGGCCGTCGTCCATCCCCATCCCTTCCCGCCGAGGTGGGTCGCCCAGTGGTACATCGCC
>JBEIJP010000028.1:0-13079 GCA_040380245.1 Acidobacteriota bacterium
CCGACGGGCCGTGCCCGGGCCGGCAAGGGATGGGTATGATCACCAAGGAACTGCAAGCGACACTCAATCTGGCCGCCAACGAGGCGGTCAACCGACGCCACGAATTCCTGACACTGGAGCATCTGCTCTTCGCAATCCTCCGTGATCCCGTTGGCGGAGATGTGCTGATCAACTGCGGAGCCGATCTCGACCTCCTGCGGCACGACTTGGAAGAGTTCTTCACCGAGCGGATGGACCCGCTGGTTCGGGTTCGCGAGGATCAGTTTCCCGAGCAGACGGCCGGTTTTGAACGGGTGGTGGAGCGCGCGATTCTGCAGGCCCAGGCCTCCGCGCAGGAGAACATCGACGCTGGAAATATCCTCGCCTCGCTCTTCGAGGAACCACACTGTCACGCCCGGTATCTTCTCGAAAAGCAGGGGGTTACCCGGCTCGACATCCTCCACTACATCTCCCACGGCGTTGCCAAGCAGGAGGCTGAGCCGGAGTCTCTCTTCCCCGAGTCGGAGCCCGAACCGGAAGCGGATGAGGAAGAGGAGGCGGAGGCCCGGCAGGTCCGGGATCCCTTGCGAGCCTTTGCGACCAATCTCGTCGCTCGGGCAGCCGAGGGAAAGATCGATCCTCTCATCGGCCGCCAGGCGGAGCTGGAACGGACCATTCAGGTGCTCTGCCGACGTCGGAAGAACAATCCCCTCTTTATCGGAGATCCCGGGGTCGGGAAGACGGCGATCGCGGAAGGGCTCGCCTACAAGATCCACCACGGAGAGGTCCCCGAGGTCCTGCGCCAGGCCGAGGTCTTTGCGCTCGACCTGGGGGCGCTTCTCGCCGGCACCCGCTATCGGGGTGAGTTTGAGCAACGTCTCAAGGCGGTTCTCCAGGCACTCCACAAGCGGAAGGACGTGATCCTCTTCATCGACGAGATTCATACCATTGTCGGAGCCGGGGCTGTCAGCGGCGGGTCGATGGATGCCTCGAACATTCTCAAGCCGGCCCTCGCGAGCGGGGAGTTGCGCTGTATCGGCTCGACCACCTACAGCGAATACAAGGCGTCTTTCGAGCGGGATCGCGCACTGGCGCGGCGGTTCCAGATCATCGAGATTGCCCAACCGAGTGTCGCGGAGACCGTCCAGATCCTCGAGGGGCTCAAGAGCTATTACGAAGCCCATCACGGAGTGCGCTACGGCGACGACGCGCTGCGCGCCGCGGCTGAACTCTCGGCCAAGCACATCAACGACCGGTTTCTTCCCGATAAGGCGATCGATGTCATCGACGAGGTCGGGGCGGCGATCAAACTGCGTCCCGCGGAAGAGCGCCCCGAGGTGATCGGGGAGCACGAAGTCGAACTGGTCGTCGCGCGGATGGCGCGAATTCCCCCGAAGTCTGTCTCGACGTCGGACCGAATCCGGTTGCGGCAGCTGGAAGAAGATCTCCGCCAGGTCATCTACGGCCAGCCCCACGCCATCCACCAGGTGGTCGAGGCGATCAAGCTCTCACGGGCTGGGTTGGGTCACCCCGAAAAACCGATCGGTTCCTTCCTCTTTTCGGGACCCACCGGGGTGGGCAAGACGGAGCTTGCCCGTCAGTTGGCCCGTCATCTCGGCATCGAGTTTCTCCGCTTCGACATGAGTGAATACATGGAGAAGCATACCGTCTCGCGCCTGATTGGCGCTCCGCCAGGGTATGTCGGGTTTGATCAAGGCGGGCTGCTGACCGACGCGATTCGCAAGAGCCCCTACGCCGTGCTCGTACTCGACGAGATCGAGAAGGCGCATCCAGACCTCTTCAACATCCTCCTCCAGGTGATGGACCACGCCACCTTGACCGACAACAATGGAAACAAGGCGGACTTTCGCAACGTCATTCTGATCATGACGACCAACGCGGGGGCGCGTGAGTTGAGTGGATCGCCCCTCGGCTTTTCGGGGGCCGAACGGGGAGGAATTGCTGGCACGGGCAGTCGGGCCCGAGGGGCGATCGAGCGCACGTTCAGCCCGGAGTTCCGCAATCGGCTGGATGCCTGGATCGCCTTCGACTCCTTAACCGCCGAGATGATCGTCCTGGTGGTCGACAAGTTTGTGGCGGAGTTGCAAGAGCAGCTGGTCGACAAGCGGGTCACCCTTGAACTGACCGACGCGGCGAGGACCTGGCTGGCTCGCCACGGATACGATGCCCAGTTTGGGGCCCGCCCGATGGCGCGGCTGATCCAGTCGAAGATTCGCGAGCCTCTCGCCGGGGAGATCCTCTTTGGTCGATTGGAGCAGGGAGGAAAGGTCACCGTCGATGCCGTCGACGATGCGTTGACGCTGACCTGCCACGAGGCCAGCGCCGATGGTCCGGCCGACCAGACGGAAAGCGTCAAACAGATCGGCTAGGGACAAGCTGATCCCGAGAAGTGGATTCGATACCGAATCGAAATAGTTCAACCAGGACAAATTCAACCAGGAAAAGGAGAGTTTCCTATGGGCAAGAGGCGCCACGAGTCGGTCAGGCGGCTGCTTTGGTGGGGAGGGATCGCCATTGGATTGGGTATGGCGGTCATCGGGAGCACAGGCGGGTGGTTGCCTCGGTCGGTCTCCGCGGGAGCCCCGGACCGCGCTCCCTGGAGTGGGCTGCAGTACCGCAATATCGGGCCGTTTCGTGGGGGGCGCTCGGTGGCGGTGGCTGGCGTGGCGTCACAGCCCTTGACCTACTATTTCGGAGCGACGGGCGGCGGGGTCTGGAAGACGGTGGACGCGGGCGTGTCCTGGGAGCCGATCTCGGATGGGCAGCCATTTGGGACCGGCAGCGTGGGCGCCATCGAGGTCAGCCAGTCGGACCCCAACGTGATCTTCGTCGGCATGGGCGAGACTCCGATCCGGGGAAATGTCTCGCACGGGGACGGCGTCTACCGCTCGGGAGACGCCGGGCGGACCTGGAGACGGGTGGGGCTGGAGAACTCCCGCCACATTGGCCGAGTGCGTATCCACCCGCGCAATCCCGATCTGGTCTACGTCGCGGCCCTGGGCCATATCTTTGGGCCCCACGAAGAGCGGGGCGTCTATCGAACGCGCGATGGCGGCAAGACCTGGGAGCGGATTCTCTACAAGAGTGATCAGGCCGGCGCGGTCGACCTCGTCTTCGATCCGACCAATCCCAACGTGCTCTACGCCTCGTTCTGGCATGTCAAGCGGACCCCGTACAGCCTGGAGAGCGGCGGCCCGGATAGCGGCCTCTACAAGTCGACGGATGGCGGCGATACCTGGACCGACATCTCCCGCCGGCCCGGGCTGCCGAAGGGGCTTCTCGGCAAGATCGGGGTCGCCGTTTCGCCGGCCAATCCAGACCGGGTCTGGGCCCTCATCGAAGCGGACGACGGCGGCGTCTTTCGTTCCGACAATGCCGGAGCGACGTGGACCCGCGTCAATGAGAGCCGGAATCTGCGTCAGCGTGCCTGGTACTACACGCATATCTACGCCGACCCGGTCAGCGCCGACACCGTCTATGTTCTCAATGTCGCCTTCTACAAATCGGTCGATGGTGGAAGGACCTACACGACCGTCGAGGTCCCCCACAGCGACAACCACGACCTCTGGATTGCGCCGAACGATCCGTTGCGGATGATCAACGCCAATGACGGCGGCGCCAACGTCACCTTCAACGGCGGAAAGACCTGGAGTGAGCAGGACCAGGCGACTGCCCAATTCTATCGCGTCTCGCTCGATCAGGACTTTCCCTACCATATCTACGGAGCGCAGCAGGACAATTCGACCGTCAAGATCGTCAGTCGAACGACCGAATCCGGGATCACCATCCGCGATTGGGAGCCGACCGCCGGGAGCGAATCTGGCTGGGTCCAACCGCACCCCAGGGATTCACAGATCGTCTTTGGCGGGAATTACGGCGGGTATCTGACCCGGCTCGACCATCGGACAGGACAGGAGCGGGACATCAACGTCTGGCCGGACAATCCGATGGGCTGGGGAGCCGAGGGCATGAAGTACCGGTTCCAGTGTAACTTCCCGATCCTCTTCTCGCCGCACGATTCCAACGTGCTCTACACGGCCGGCAATCGACTCTTCCGCACGACCAACGAGGGGCAGACGTGGGTTCCAATCAGTCCGGACCTGACCCGCAACGAGAAGAGCAAACTTGGTCCATCCGGGGGGCCGATCACCAAGGACAACACCAGCGTCGAGTACTACTGCACGATCTTCACCGTCGCCGAGTCGCCAGTTCGCGCCGGAGTCATCTGGGCGGGATCGGACGATGGGCTGGTGCACGTCACCCGCAACGGCGGAGGGAACTGGGAGAATGTTACCGGCAACCTTCCCGGACTTCCCGAGTGGATTCAGATCAATTCGATCGAGGCCTCGCCCTTTGACGCGGGTACCGCCTATGTCGCCGCGACGATGTACAAGTCGGACGACTTCCGCCCGTATCTTTACAAGACGGCCGATTATGGAAAGACCTGGACGAAGATCGTTACCGGCCTTCCCGAGACCAGCTTTACCCGGGTGATCCGCGAGGACCCCAACCGGCGTGGGCTGCTCTACGCTGGAACGGAGACAGGGATGTACGTCTCCTTCAACGATGGCGACTCCTGGCAGTCGTTGCAGCTCAACCTGCCCGTCGTTCCGATCACGGATCTGGCGATTCACGCCCGGGAGAAGGATCTGGTGGTGGCGACGCAGGGCCGCAGCTTCTGGATTCTCGACGACCTGTCCGTCCTCCATCAGTGGAAGGATGAGGTGGCCGCTGCCGACGTGCACCTCTTCCGCCCGGAGGACGCGATTCGCATGCCGGGACGAGGCTTTCGTCCTCCTTCGACGGCTGCGATCGGACAGAATCCCCCAGCCGGGGCCGTCATCTGGTACCACCTCAAGGAGACGCCAAAGGGAGAGATCAAGCTGGAGATTCTCGATCGTGCGGGGAAACTGATCCAGACCTTCAGCAGCCGGGCCGCCGCTGATGAGGCGGGACCCGCCGGCGGCGCTGGCCGGTTTGGCGGGGCAGGCCCGGCCAGGCTCACCACCCAGCCGGGGCTCAACCAGTTCATCTGGGATCTTCGCTATCCGGACGCGAGCCGCTTCCCGGGCATGATCCTCTGGGCTGGAATGACGAGTGGGCCGAAGGCGGTTCCGGGGAGCTATCAGGCGCGCCTGACGGTCGACTCGAAGGTCCTCACCGAGACGTTTATCGTCAAGGCTGATCCGCGGATCCCCACCACCGCGCAGGACTTCCAGCAGCAGTTCGATCTGTTGCTGAAGATTCGGAACAAGCTGACGGAGACCCACGACAAGATCGTCTCCATCCGCGATGTGCGCCGGCAGATCAACGACTACGCCGATCGTGTCCGCTCTCAACCAGCGGCCAAACCGATCGTCGAGGCGGCCAAGGCGTTGAGTGGGAAGCTGACGGCGATCGAGGAGGAGCTCTACCAGACGAAGAACCAGAGCAGCCAGGATCCCCTCAACTACCCGATTCGACTCAACAACAAGTTGGCGGCGTTGGCTGGCTCGATCGCCGGGCCGGACGCGCGGCCAACCGATCAGCAGGTGGCCGTCTACGAGGAGCTGGCAACTCGAATCGACGCGCAGCTGGCCAGTCTGCAGCAGGTCATGAACACCGATCTCCCAGCCTTCAACAAGCTGGTTCGGGATCAGAACATTCCGGCGGTCATCGTCAAATCGGCTGAAAAGTAGGGTGTTTTGTTGAACGGCCGGAGGGGGGAGACCCACACTTCCCCTCCTCCGGCCCTTCTTTTACCCAATCGTCAATCGTCTCATCAGTCGTCGATCGATTGACCAACCAGCAGCCGGAATCGCCACCCCGTCTCATCCTCGGCCACGTCCCGCGTCTGCTTCATGAGGACCCCCAGAATCCCCTCCTGTGGATCGGCGAAGAACTGGGTATTGAAGTACCCGCCCCAATCGAAGGTTCCGACGCTCCCCTGCCCACCACCGGCCACTCCCCGTTCCGTCACCAGACCGAAGGCGAGCCCATACTGCGCGCTCTCGTTGGTCCAGTAGTCGCGGGACATCTGCGGCGACATGATCGTCGCAATCGTCGTGCGGCTGAGGAACCGTTTTCCGCCCAACTCTCCGCCATTGAGGTACATCTGCAGAAAGGTCGCGTAGTCCCGCGCCGTGCTGCAGAGCCCCGCCCCGCCGGAGAAGAAGGACTTCGCTCCCTTGATCGGGTAGTCGGGATCGTAGAAGGTGACAGGATACGGAACCCAGCGACCATTCTCCCGTTTGTGGATGCGCACCAGGCGGTTGGACTTCTTCTCCGGCAGATAGAAGGCGGTGTCGGCCATTCCGAGGGGGCGGAAGAGGCGCTCTTCCAGAAAGCGGTCGAAGGGCATTCCGGAGAGGACTTCGACGAGGTAGCCGAGCACATCGAGCCCCTCGCTGTAGGTATACTTCTCGCCGGGGTGATGGTGGAGGGGGAGCCGGGCGAGCCGTCGGACGCTCTCGGCGATCGTCACCGGCTCCGTCGTGAAGAGGTCGACCACGCCAGCCTTCTGGTAGAGCCGCTGAAACCGGGGATCGCGATCGATCACCCCATACCCAAGTCCGGAGGTGTGCGTCAGAAGGTGGCGGATCGTGATCTCACGGCGCGCCGGCTCCCCGGTCCACGATCCATCCTCTTCCCGGTAGGTCTGGAGGACCCGCATCTCCTTGAATTCAGGCAGGTATTTCGAGATCGGATCGTCGAGCCGGAACCGACCCTCCTCCCAGAGCATCATCACCGCGGTGGCGGTGATCGCCTTGGTCTGCGAAGCGATGCGAAAGATCGCCTCCCGTTCCATCGGGCGCCCCGCCGGGACGTCCGCTGAACCATAGGCTTTGTGAAAAGCGATCTTTCCGCGACGGGCGACCAGGGCGACTGCGCCGGGAATCTTCTGCTCCCGGACCGCCTCCTCCAACATCCGATCGATTCGGGCCAGCCGTTCCGCTGCAAGGCCTACCTCGCCCGGGGCCGCTTCCGCCAACGGCGGCGTCACGCGCCCCGAACGGGTCTGTCCAATCGTCAAACCGCCAACGCAGAGGATCATCACCCCGACACAGAGGAGCGTCCAGCGAGACTTGCCCGCCGCGCGGCGCGGTACAGTGGATGGATGGGTCGTCATGGTCGTCGCCTCCGTCAGGGCTTACTCTCCCTGCGCTTTGCTGAACATCGCCGTCGAGCCGCTCTGGTGCAATTTTTCGATGTGCATCCAGTCGTACTGCCGGCTGATCTCCGTCAAGAGGGGGTAGATGTCGGCATCGGTCACCGGTTGGCTCGACCGGTAGCGCAGTCGGAACCAGTCGACGAGGAAGATCTCAGGGGTGGGGCCCGGATAGACCTTGGTGCCCCGATTCGAGATCAGCGAGAGTTCAAGGGGACCCACTCGCTGCGGTGGTTTGGGCAGGCCCTGGCTGTGGACAAAGACATCGACGCCGCAGAGGGACCACTCGCCCGGTTCCCGCTCCTGCCCCCGGTGCGCGAATGGGCCGCGGGCTGGCGCAAAGGCGTTGGTCTGCACGAGCTCGATCTCGGGAAGGGCCTCGATGATCGCCGCCGTGAACTCCTTGGTGCTGGCCGTCCCCCCGAGGTCCCGGGTCTTGATCCCCGCCCCCAGCACCGTGCGCAGCGCCGTCTCGATCCGCTTCGCCGACTCGGCGAAGCCAAGGTAGTAGAGCATCAGGGTCGACGAGAGGAGCATCGCCGTGGGATTGGCGAGGCCGCGCCCCGCGATGTCGGGCGCGCTGCCGTGCACCGCCTCGAAGACGGCCCGGTCGACCCCGATGTTGCCTCCCGGAGCCACGCCCAGTCCCCCGACCAGCCCGGCGCAGAGATCACTGACAATGTCCCCATACAGATTCGGCAGCACCATGACATCGAACTGCTCCGGCCGCGACACCAGCTGCATACAGGCGTTGTCGATGAGGATGTCGTCGGCCATCAGCTCCGGATACTCCTCCGCTACCTCGCGGAACGAATCGAGGAAGAGCCCGTCCGACATCTTGTGAATATTGGCCTTGTGGACACAGGTCAGTCGCCGCCGCCCCATCGACCGCGCCATCTCGAAGGCATAGCGCGCAATCGCTAAACAGCCCGGTCGGGTGACGATCTTGAGACACTGCGCGACATCGGGGGTCTGCCAATGCTCGATCCCCCCATACGTGTCCTCGATGTTCTCCCGCACCAGGATCAGGTCGATATTCTCGAAGCGGGTTTTGACGCCGGGGAGCGTCTTCGCCGGACGGACATTGGCGAACAGGTCGAGAGATTTGCGGATCGTCACGTTGACGCTCTTGTGCCCCCCCCCGACGGGAGTTGTCGTCGGCCCCTTGAGGGCCACCTTGTGACGACGGATCTTCTCGAGCGTCTCCTCCGGAATACCATTGCCATACTTCTCGACGCAGGCGAGCCCCGCCTCCGCCTCTTCCCACTCGATGGGAACGTCGAGCGCGCTGATGATCTCCATGACGGCTTCGGTAATCTCCGGACCGATGCCGTCTCCTTTGATGATGCTGACGGTTCTCTTTTCCATTGCCCCTCTCAGGCCGTCTTGGGCCTACTCCTGCCAACTCGCTAGGTCTCTTTCTTTTCCCGATGCTCTTCCTGATCAGCCCGCTTTCACGGGAAGATCAGCGCGATCGTGGAACGCCGAACCTTGTTTCGTAGATTTGACCCGGATTGTCCGGGGTGTCGATCAAAACACCACCCGGATTTGAGCATGCCCTTCCAGCACCCGTCAACGCTGGCCCCGGCCTCTTGCTCGAGTTGGCCGCCGATGGTTGAGGCCCGGCGCATCTCTCCTTGCATCATGCAGCTGGAATGCGTATTCTCCCAAGTTTATAGAGTTCCGGCAGGGATTCCCCTCTGATCACAGGTCGGTATCCTGACGGACAGAATCTTTCCCCTGGTCCCTTGCGTTTGCTCGGCATGGAAGCACAGAGAGGCTGCGGGGGCAGAGAACAACGATTGCATCGAGTGGCGCGCATGGGCAAACTCAAGATCTGTTATCACGGGAACTGTTTTGATGGAGTCTCTTCCGCGGCTGTCTTTTCCCGTCTGTATGAGGAGCGGCTGCAGCCAGGGTGGGAGCGGGCCTTTGAGCCGATGATGCACCGCGCAGGGGCGCTCTTCGACGAGCACGTCTTTAACGGCGACGAGAACGCCATCGTCGACTTCAAGTACAGCAACTCCCCGCGATTGACGTGGTGGTTCGATCATCACAAGAGCGCCTTTCTGACCCCGGAGGACGAGGCCCATTTTCGTGCCGACACGAGTGGGCGCAAGTTCCTCGACGCCGGGTACAAATCATGCACCAAATTCATTGCCGACATCGGCGCGAGTCACTTTGGCTTTGATCCCACGCCGTTGACGGAGTTGGTCGACTGGGCGAATCGGATCGATGGAGCGCTCTACGAAACCCCCGAGGAGCCGGTCGGGATGCGCCATCCCGCCTTTCTTCTGGCGATGGTCATCGAGGCCGATCGGGATCCGGCCCTCATCGAGCGGATCATCCGCGATCTGCAAGTGCGCTCTCTTTCGGAGGTGGCACGGCTGGATTATGTTCGCGAAAGACTGGACCCGTTGACGGAGCGCCACCGGCAAGCGATCGAGACGATTCGCGCGCGGTCGATCGTCTCCGGCCGCGTCATCTTCTTCGACGTGGCGGGCGACGACATGGAGGGCTACAACAAGTTCATCCCCTACTACCTCCATCCAGAGGTGACCTACAGCGTCAGCGTCAGCCAGTCCTCCTATCGTTCGAAGGTGTCGGTCGGCTCGAATCCGTGGGCGCCGCAGCCGCGCACCCATGACCTGGCGGCGATCTGTGAGCGGTATGGCGGAGGCGGACACGCGGTCGTCGCGGCGATCTCCCTCCCTCCCGGCGAGTTGGACGAAGCCCGGCGGATTGCCCGGGAGGTGGTGGCTGAACTGTTGCGTGGACCGAATGGGAGTTCGATCAGGTAGGCTGACAGAGAGGGTTCGTCCCGACGGCGATCGGGCCGACCGAAGAGCGTGGAAAGGAGCACTGTATGGCGACGAAGAAGAGAGGAACGACGGGAAGTCTGCCGGTGGCCGTCTCCCGTGATCTTCCCGCCGGGAGGGGGAGTCACTCCCTGCCGGCCGTGCGCGAGATCACGCCGAAGGCCGGGATCGAGATCCGCTCGACGCCGCCGGAGGAGATGAACCTCTATCCGCTCGATACCTTTGCGTATGACTATCCCGGTTCCCGTATCGAGATCAGCTTTACCTCCGAGGAGTTCACGGCGATCTGTCCCTTCTCTGACTTCCCCGATTTTGCCACTCTCCACCTGCGGTACGTCCCCCACCAGCGCTGCATCGAGCTGAAATCACTCAAGCTCTACATCAACTCTTTTCGGGATGTGAAGATCTTCCACGAACACGTCATCAACCAGATTCGACAGGACTTCGTCGCCGCTTGCGATCCGCTTGAGTTGACGATCGAAGGCGATTTCCACGTCCGCGGCAACATCAAGACGATCGTCCGGGCGATTTATCTTCGACCTGCCTCTTCGCGACCCCGCGCGGGTGGGCGGAGAAAAGGTTCTCAACCCAGTTGAAGCAGGTCGAGAGAATGGTTGGTTGGGAGGTTGGTTCGGAGAGAAGGGGAGGGGACGATGTTCTGTCCACGATGTGCCACCACCGCGATCGAAGGACAACGGTTCTGCCGAAGTTGCGGAATGAACCTCGGCGTGATCCTCGACGCGATCGAGGGGAAGCGCGGCCCGATCGATTTTGAGACGCTCAAGCGGGATCTGCGCGACCTTGGCGCCAACCTGCGGAGCGGTTTTGAAGGGGCCGGCAACGCGATCAAACGGACCGCGCGCCTCGATTCACCGGGTGCAGGAGGGATGGCTCCCGCCGATTCCCTGAGAGTCCAGGAACCGGCGCCGCCGGCCGTCGGCTCCTCTTCCAAGGGGAAAAGGAAGGGCTCCCGGACGGCCCGTACCCGAACGGAGAGCCTGCAACGTGCCGTGGAGTCCCTGCTGGGTGGTGGCGCCCTGCTGGGCGTCTGGGCGTTCCTGCTGCGCCAGGCATACGGGACCGGCCTGCTCGAGAGCATCGCGCGGATGATCACCCAGGAGTCCGGCTACTTCATTCAGGGCTTGCCGGAAGTCCTGCGATCCCTCTGGGTCTTGGCCTTGATTCCGATCAGCCAGGGAATCGGGCACCTCATCAATGGGATCTTCTTCGCCCCCAAGCCCCCCCAACCGGTTGAATCCACCCCTGTCCATCTCCTTCCCCTCGATCCCCCGTCACTGCCCGTCGCTGAGAGGGTTCCCCCTTCGGCTGTCAGCGTCACCGAAGATTCGACCTTGCGGCTATTGAAGAACGAGGAGACCCGCTGAGGAGATCCTTCTACAGCGAGGGGTCAGACATCGAGGGGGAGGTGCTCGACGATCTCCAGTTGAAATCCCTCGAGGGCAGACAGCCTTGGCGGACGATTGGTGAGAAGCCGCAACTTGCGTACGCCCAGATCGTGGAGAATCTGGGCTCCCGTTCCATAATCGCGCACCTCCCGCATCGGGTCGCCGGCGGCCGAGCGCACACCCTCCAGCAGGGAGCCCGCTCCGCGATAGTTCGTCAGCTGATCCGCCAGTCCAACCCCCTCCATCTCCTGTTTGAGGTAGAGGACGATGCCCCGCTGAGATTCCCGGATCAGGCGCAGCGCGACCTGCAGCTGGGCCCCGTGGCTGTCGTGTAAGCTCCCGAAGACATCGCTGAGGACCGACTGGGTATGGACCCGGACCAGGATCGGCGTCTCCGGATCGACCTCGCCCATGACCATGGCGAGATGGACCTCCTGGTTGAGCTGGTTCTGATAGGCGATCGCCCGGAAATCGCCGTGGATGGTCGGGACAACCGCCTCGGTCAGTCGCTGGACGGAACGCTCCGTGCGGATTCGGTAGCGGATGAGGTCGGCGACGGAGATGATCCGCAGTCCGTGCCGGGCCGCAAAGGACTCCAGCTCGGGGAGTCTCGACATCGTCCCGTCGTCATTCATGATCTCGCAGATGACGCCAGACGGGTGGAGTCCGGCGAGACGGGCGAGATCGACACTCGCCTCGGTCTGTCCCGGCCGCATGAGCACTCCCCCTGGACGAGCCCGGAGTGGAAAGATGTGGCCCGGCCGAACGAGGTCGCTGGGACTGGCCCCCGGCGCGACGGCCGTCAGAATGGTTCTCGCGCGGTCCGCCGCCGAGATTCCTGTCGTCACGCCCTGCCGCGCCTCGATCGAGACGGTGAACGCGGTTCCAAACCGGGTGCCATTCTCCTGATCCGTCACCTGGAGCGGCAGGTGGAGCGCCCGGCATTGCTCCTCGGTCAGCGGGAGGCAGATCAGCCCACGGCCTTCCCGCGCCATAAAATTGATGATCTCCGGCGTCACCTTCTCGGCAGCGCAGGCAAGATCCCCTTCGTTCTCCCGGTCCTCATCATCGACGATGATGACCATCCGGCCGGCTTGAAAGTCGGCAATCGCTTCTTCAATGGTCGCAAACGGCATGGTCGTCAGTATCCCCATTCCTGCAGTTGTTCGAGCGTGAGGGTCCCTCCCTCCCTCTTCGGCGAGGGAGGATGGCGAGGATCGAGCATCCGCTCGACATATTTGGCGATGATATCGACTTCGAGATTGACGATCGCGCCGGGCGCGCGAGTGGAGAGGTTGGTCGTCCGCCAGGTCTGGGGGATGACCGCGATCTCGAACCATTGATCGGTCAGACGGGCAATCGTCAGGCTGATGCCATCGACCGCCACGGAGCCTTTTTCAACGAAGTAGCGGCTCAACTCGCGCGGGTAGCCGATCCGGACGACCCAGCCGTCCCCGGATGGCTGGGCTTCCAGCCAGTGGCCCGTGGCGTCGACGTGGCCCTGGACGAGGTGCCCCCCATTCTGGTCGTCGGCGTGAGGGCCCGTTCCAAATTGACGCTCGTCCCGGAGGAGGCCGACTGCAGGCTGGTCCGACGGACCGTCTCGGCCGAAAGGTCGGCTCTGAAATAATGGGAGCCGAGGGCCACAGCAGTCAGGCAGACTCCGTTGACCGCGATGCTGTCGCCGAGGCGGGTTCCCTCCAGGAC
>JBEIJP010000029.1:0-12940 GCA_040380245.1 Acidobacteriota bacterium
CCGTCTACCTTTATGAGGAAGCGGCGACGCGGCCTGACCGCGTCGACCTGGCTGACGTGCGACGGGGCGAGTTCGAAGGGTTGCGGACAGCGGTCGAGGGCGATCCCCACCGGCGTCCAGACTTTGGGCCGTCTCGGCTCCACCCGACCGCCGGGGCAGTCGCCGTCGGGGCCCGTTCTCTCCTCATCGCCTACAACATCAACCTGGCGACCAACGATCTGCTGGTGGCAAGAAAGGTTGCCCGGGCGGTTCGCGGGCGGGACGGGGGCCTGCGTTACGTCAAGGCGCTCGGGTTGCCGCTCGAACAGCGTGGTCAGGTCCAGGTCTCGCTCAACCTGGTTCGGTACGAGGCGACGCCGCTCCACCGGGTCTTTGAGATGGTCCGGCGGGAGGCGGAGCGCTTTGGGGTGGCCATTGCCGGGAGCGAGATCATCGGACTGCTCCCACGAGCTGCGCTCGAAGCGAGCGCCGAGTACTACCTTCAGATCGAGAACTTCTCCCGTGAGTCGATTCTCGAGGAGCGATTGCAGTCCGCTCTGGCGGCGAAGGAGGGGCCGGTTCCCGGTCCGGTGATCCTTCGTTCGTCCGAGGATCCGCGCCGCGAGCAGACCGATCCGACCGCGCTCTCGCTCGACGAGTTTGCGCGGGAGGTTGCCTCGGATCTGCCGCTGGTCGGCGGAGGGGGCGTGGTCGCTTATGTCGGGGCACTCGCCGCCGCGCTCGGCGCCCTGGTCTGCCGGTCGATCCCAACGGCTTCCCGGGGAACCACGGACCAGCCGGATCAGACCTCTCCGCTGATCGACGAGGATCTCGCACGTGTGCTGGGTCAGTTGACAGACTTGAGCGGCGAGCTCCGGACCGTGGTTGGCGAGGAGGCGGAGGCCAGAGCCGCCTGGCTCGCCTGGCGGGATCGCCCGGCGGCGGAAGAGGCCGATCGGTTGGCGTGGCTGACTGCGGTCGAGGCGGCGACACGGCGGGCCAGAGCCGTCTCCCTGCGGGTGGTGACGGCCGCGCACGAGGTGCTTGAACTGCTGCTGGAGCTGGCGGAGCGACAAGTTCCCGTCGCCTTCGCCGATCTGGTGGCCGGGGCCCAGCTGGCGGCCGCCGCGACACGCGGGGCTGCTTGTCTTGCTCTTGCCCAGCTTCCCTCACGATTCGATGAGGAGCGGCTGGCCGCGGAAGAAGGCCGGCAGGAGGAGCTCCGCGAACTGCTCCTCCGCAGTCGTGAGATCCTCGAACGGATCGAGCAGCGTTTCTTCGCGGCCCACTCGCTGGCGATCGGAGAGGAGCCTCCACCACCGTCCTCCTCTCCTTTTTCGGAGGCGTGATGCCGGGAGGAGAGGAGCCTCCCTGATCTTCGGGATATCACCTTGACCACCGGCCACGGGAGTGCCGGTGACCTTGCGGAAGGAAATGAGATCATGCGGAATGTGTACAAACGGAGCGCCGTCTGGGGATTGGTGCTGATCCTGCTGGTCGTGGGCGGGGTGCTTCCACCAGGCCCCGTCGGGGACGCCTTGATCGGATCCCGCTGGCAGATGTCAGGGCCGGGAATGGCCGAGGTGGTCGAGGCCGCCTCGCGCCCCCCGGTTCGTGGTCGCAAGGGAATGGTCGCCTCGGTGAGCGAGATCGCCTCGCAAGTGGGGGTCGACATCCTCCAGCGGGGCGGCAACGCCGTCGACGCCGCCGTTGCCGTTGGACTCGCCCTGGCGGTGGTCTGGCCCTCGGCTGGGAACCTTGGCGGCGGCGGCTTCATGCTGGTACGGCTCGCCGATGGGCGCGCGACGGCGATCGACTACCGCGAGATGGCCCCGGCCGCGGCCCATCGCAATGTCTATCTCGACGAGGCCGGGAACTACATCGCCGAGTCGTCCCAGTACGGCCACCGGGCGGCAGGTGTACCGGGGACGGTCGCCGGGCTCGCCCTGGCGCTCGAAAAATATGGCACGCTCCCCTGGGCGACGGTCGTCGAACCCGCCCGGCGGCTGGCCGCCGAGGGATTCCCCGTCTGGTACCAGCTGGAACGCAGTCTCAAGGGGTCGAGTGAGCAGCTCTCCCGCTACCCGGAGACGAAACGCATCTTCCTGCGGAATGGCAGCCCGTATCAGGCGGGGGAGATCTTTCGGCAGCCGGAGCTGGCCAGTGTCCTCGCGCGACTCAAGCGGGAAGGTCCTCGCGAGTTCTACCAGGGACGTACCGCTCGTCTGATCGAGGAGAGTATGCGCCGGGCCGCTGGAGCCGGACCCGCCTGGATGACCGTCGCTGACCTCAGGAACTACCGTGCCGTGGAACGTCAGCCGCTGCGGGGAACCTACCGTGGCCACGAGATCCTGACCATGCCCCCGCCCTCCTCGGGTGGGGTCGCCATGCTCCAGATGCTCCAGATGCTCGAACGCTACGACCTTCGCTCGATGGGCGCGGGATCGGCCCAGCTTCTCCACCTGCAGGTCGAGGCCATGCGGCGGGCGTTTGCCGACCGTGCCCACTACCTGGGAGACCCGGACTTTGTCGATGTTCCCGTGGCCGGCCTGACATCCCGCGCCTATGCCGACCGGCTCGCGGCGACGATCGACCCTGCCCGGGCATCGAACTCCGAAAAGATCGGCCACGGTCAACCGAATGCTCCCGAGTCGGAGGAGACGACCCATTACACGGTCGTCGACGCCGCCGGGAATGTCGTCTCGAATACGTACACCCTCAATGACAGCTATGGCAACAAGGTGACGGTCGAGGGAACCGGGATCCTCCTCAACAACGAGATGGACGACTTTGCCCCCAAGCCGGGTTCGCCCAATTTTTATGGTCTGATCCAGGGAGAGGCCAACGCGGTCGCGGCCCGGAAGCGCCCGCTCTCGTCGATGACGCCGACCATCGTCCTGCGCGACGGGTCCCTCTGGTTCGCCGTCGGAAGTCCCGGCGGACCGACGATCATCAACACGGTGACCCAGATTCTGGTCAACATCATCGATTACGGGATGAACATCCAGCAGGCGATCGACTGGCCCCGGATCCATCACCAGTGGAAGCCGGACGAGATCCGGCATGAGCCCTTCGGGGTCAACCCGGATGTCCGGGCCAGGCTCGAAGCGATGGGCCATCGCTTCGCGGCAACCCCGCGCCAGATGGGCGATGCCGAAGGCGTCATGATCGAGGAGAAGACGGGGATTCGGCTGGGCGGCAGCGACCCGCGGCTCGATGGACGCTCGGTGGGCCACTGATCGTCTCTCACGGAGTCGGGTGGTAGATCTCTGGATGGAGAAAGGGGAAGAGGGCGAAGGTGACGGCTGGTTGGTAGAGGTCACGACGCGAGATCTGGCCCACCGAGAGGATCCCGACCGCGCCCTCCTTCCGCTTGGAGTCCTGGCGCCCGAAGAAGAGGTCGTCGGCGCTGCCGAGCTCCATTCCCCCGCGTACGAGGGCGGCGACGGGGGGAGGCAGCAGGAATCGTCCGCTCTGGCCTCGACCGACTCGACCCGCGCGATCGGTCACGAGGACCCAGGCGTAGGCCCACATTCCATCGCTGGCGTCGAGGACGCCTCCCTCGATGCCGACGCCGAAATGGGCCTCGGCCCGTGATTCGAGTGCCTGCCGGGCCCGCTCCAGGGCACCCATCCGCATCTCCTCATCGGAGATCGGCTGGGCCGAGACGCCGGAGGTCGTCTCCTGTCCGATGGTCTCGGCGTCCGGCCAGAAGCGCGAGACGGCGGCCGCGACGGAGGCGATCTTGACTGGGTTGGTGGAGCCGACCACCACGAGAAGAGAGTCCTGTTTCATCGCTCGATTCCTCTCCCCATGGATACCCGATCTCTGCGCAAAAGAGAACGGCGCCGGGAGAGATTGTGAGGATTCGCCTCGCCAAGGGAGGGCAGCTGTGTCGGAGACGATGGGGCCGAAAGAGATCGCCCGGGAGATCTTCCAGCGGACATTGACGGTCATCGATGCCACGACAACGGTTCGACGCGCGGTCTCCCGCGACGGAGAACGCCTGCGGATCGTCGATGAGGAGGTCGATCTGAGCGCCTTTCCGCGGGTGATCGTCATCGCCATCGGCAAGGCCTCGGTCGCCATGGCCGAGGCCTTGGAAGAGATCCTCGGCGAGAAGCTGACGGACGGACTGGTGGTCACCAACGCGCGCCCCCCCGCGGCCCGACTCCGCCTTCCGCTCTTTCTGGGAGGCCATCCGGTTCCCAACGAAGGCAGTCTCGAAGCCGCGACACGGGCGCTCGAGCTGCTTCGGCAGATGGACAGTTCGGAGACCCTGCTTCTTTTTCTCATTTCGGGGGGGGGCTCGGCGATCTTTGAGCGGCCAGTCGATTCCTCGATCCACCTCTCCGACCTGCGGGAGGTCAACCAGGTTCTTGTACAATGCGGCGCGGTCATCGGGGAGATGAACGCCGTCCGTCGCCGCCTCTCGGCGGTCAAGGGCGGGCGTCTGGCCCTGGCCGCCCCCCAGTCACGACAGATCTCCCTCTATCTCTCTGACGTCAACGATGACGATCTGGCGACGGTCGCTTCAGGCCCGACGCTCCCTGATCCAGCCCCGCCGGAGGCCCTGGCGGAGATTCTCCGCCGCTACGACCTGCTCGACCGCTTCCCGCCGTCAGTGACCGCCTGGCTGCGGCAGGAGATGGCGCGGCCGGGCACGGACAGCCCGTTCGCGGAGATCCACGCCGCCACACGGCCGCTCCGGACACACCACCTGCTGCTCGATAACCGTCGGGCACTGGCCGTGGCGCGGCAGATCGCCGCGAACGACTTTGGTCTCATCGTCGCGCTGGCGGAGGATCTGGTTGAGGAGGAGGTCCAGCAGCTGGCCGAACACCACCTCGATCGGCTCTCGGCCCATGCCCGGGAGTATCCCGGAGCGGCGGTCTGCCTCCTCTCCGGGGGCGAAGCGATCTGCCCGGTGCGGGGATCTGGCCGAGGCGGACGGAACCAGGAGTTTGTCCTCCGCCTCACCCTCGGGATGGATCGACGGGGGTGGAGCGGAGTTGCCGTTCTCAGCGCGGGGACGGACGGTATCGACGGCAACAGCCCGGCCGCGGGAGCGGTTGCCGATGACCAGTCTCTGCGACGTGCGCGCGAGATGGGCCTCCTCCCTGAGCAGGCGTTGGCGGACAGCGACGCCTTTTCCCTCTTTTCCGCTCTGGGAGACGCGATCATGACCGGTCCTACCGGCAACAATGTGCGAGATCTGCGCCTTCTACTCGCCGGCCCGGCAGTTTTTTCGGACGCGAATGGCGAGGAGAAGCCCGGCCACCTCCCACCTTCTCCGCGGCCCCGTTCTTCCCGAGAGGAGCCTTCAACGTAATGGACGACCATCTTCGGCAAGCTTCGGCCACTCCGCCCGCCACCCTGGTGGATCCTTATCAACTCCCTCCCGAAGAGGTCACGGCCCCCCCGACCACGCTCTGGAGTTCGCTCCAGCGCATCGGCCCGGGCATGATTCTCGCCGCCTCGATCGTCGGGTCTGGAGAACTGATCGCAACGACGACGCTCGGGGCCCAGGTCGGCTACACTGCCCTCTGGGTGATCCTGCTCAGTTGTCTGCTCAAGCCGATCATTCAAGCGGAGATGGGGCGCTATGTCATCGCCACGGGAGAGACCGGCCTGGCCGCTTTCAATCGTGTCCCCGGTCCGCGCTGGAAGGTCAACTGGGTTGTCTGGGCCTGGGCGCTGATGACGCTCCTGACGCTGCTCCAGGTCGGGGCGATGTTCGGAGGCGTCTCCCAGGTCATGCACCTCCTGCTTCCCGCGGTTCCGATTCCGGTCTGGGTCTTCCTCTTCTGGGGACTGACTCTGGCGATTCTGCTCGGGGGAGGCTACGAGCGCGTCGAGCGGCTCGCTATGATCAAAGTGGGCCTCTTCACGATGCTCACCCTGCTGGCCGCTCTCGTCCTGCTGCGCATGCCGGACCACTTTCAATGGCACTCGGTGGTGGAAGGGCTGCAATTCAAGATGCCGGGAGCCGGCTCCTCGACGGCCGTCGCTGTCTTCGGGATCACCGGCGTCGGCGCCAGCGAACTCCTCATGTATCCCTACTGGTGCGTCGAGAAGGGCTATGCCCGTTTCACGGGACGCCGGGACCACTCCAGCGCGTGGCTCCACCGTGCCCACGGCTGGTCGCGCGTCATGCGGCTCGATATCATTGCCTCGATGATCATCTACACCGTCGCGACCATTGCCTTCTACCTCCTCGGAGCCGGCATTCTCCACAGTATGGGCAAGGTTCCCGCGGCGAATGACCTCATCCCAGTCCTCTCGAATATCTACACGCAAACGCTCGGCGAGTGGTCCCTCTGGCTCTTCTATCTCGGAGCGATCTTCACTCTCTACGGGACCATCTTTGCCGCCACCGCTTCCAACTCGCGTGTCTTTGCCGATATGGCCCAATTGATGGGGTTTTTCCGGGCAGACGATTATCGGCAACGGGTTCGCTATCGCAATGGGTTCATCGTCGCCATCACCGCGATTCCAGTCCTCTTCTACCTGGTGGTCAAGTCTCCCGTCCAGATGGTCGTGGCGGGCGGCGTGGCGCAAGCGCTGATGTTGCCCATCATCGGGATTGGGACCCTCTACCTTCGTCACCGACATCTTCCACGGGAGATGGCTCCGCCCCATCGCGTGACGGTGGCCCTCTGGGTGGCGACGGCGGTGATCTGCTGCATGATGGGCTACTATGTCTTCGAGCAGATTCGGACTTTTTGAATCGGCTGACGTTCGTGATGGAAAAGGAGGATTGGCAGATGGAGAAGCGTGATTCCGCGGAGAATCGAGTGCCGTCCGAGCAGGAGAAGCCGTCGGTGGGAGCGGAGGCGCCGTTTCGCATGCCCACGTTCCGGCTCGATGGGCAGGTGGCGATTGTGACGGGTGGAGGACGGGGCCTCGGGCTGGGAATGGCAATGGCGCTGGCTCACGCCGGAGCCGACCTTGTGCTTGCTTCGCGGACGGAGGCCGAGCTCGAGACGGCCGCCGCCTCGATTCGCGCGCTCGGGCGGGAAGTCCTGGCTCTCCCCATCGATGTGGGTCATGTTCCTGACGTTCACCGGATGATCGAGGCGGCCTGCCAGCACTTTGGCGGATTCGACATCCTCGTCAACGCCGCCGGCATCAACCTGCGTCGCCCCGTCGACACCTTCACCGAAGAGGACTGGGAGCGGTTGATGGCCGTCAATCTCAAGGGCGCCTTCTTCGCGGCTCAGGCGGCCAGACCCGTCATGCGGGCGCGCGGGGGCGGAAAGATCATCAATGTCGGCTCGATCGCCTTCGAGATCGTCGTGCCCAATATCGCGCTCTACACCATCACCAAAGGGGGGATGCGGCAGATGACGCGGGCGCTCGCCCTGGAGTATGCCCCGGACCGCATCTGTGTCAACGCGATCGCACCCGGCCGCTTCTGGACCCGGATGACCGACGCCTTCTTCTCTGTTCCGGAACTCTATGAGAGCGCGGTCCAGGTGATTCCAATGAAGCGCCCCGGCACGGCTTCCGATCTCGCCGGGGCCACCGTGCTGCTGGCCTCCGACGCCTCCGACTACATTACCGGCCAGACAATCTTTGTCGATGGAGGGTGGCTGGTCAACAGCGGCGTCAAGGCATAGCTTCCCAGGGGCCGTCCCCCGGGAGAGTCGATTGACAATTGAAGGTCCTGCTCATACACTCCGACCAGTTTTTCCGGGACGCATCCGGTAGGATGTTCAGGGAACTTCCAACAGGACTGATCTGAGAGACTCAAGAAGCTGAGGGCAGGAGTCGGGACCAGACGATCGACCTTGATTGGGTCGATGGGGGTGAGGAGCCGGCTGGTGACCGTCAAATTGTTGCTCGGCTGAATTGCGTTGGACTCGGGCAAAGACGACTGAATGGCCAACAACGGCATGGGGACTGGCTTCGAGGTCGCGAATCAGGTCGCTTTATCTCTCCCGATCGGTCTTGCCAGCCGATCCTCCTTCTGGCCTTTTCCCATTTTGTCTTCAATCGGTGGGGGCGTTGGAATGATCGGGCAGGATGGGAGTTCCGCGTCTGGTTCGATTCCGTAGCGGTGGCCCTGTCAGGGCAGTGTGGATGGTTCCCAGGGACGATGCGCGAACGTCCGGAGTACGGGAGGGTGATGACACGAGAGCTGCAGAGCCAGATGCCAAGTTCAATGGTTCCCATTGACCGGTCCGGGATTACCGAGCTGGTCGTCCAGCGGATCAAGGAGTTGCTAATCAAAGGCGAGCTCAAGGCGGGAAGCCGCCTTCCGCCCGAGCGAGAGCTTGCCGAGCGCTTCCATATCAGCCGCCCATCCCTTCGGACCGCGCTCAAGGCGCTCTCCGTCATGGGGATCATCCGCGCCAAGCCCGGGTCGGGCACCTACATCGCCGAATCTCTGCCGGAGATCTTCACCGCGCCGATGCAGTTTCTGACATTGATCAACCAGACCAGCGCCGAGGAGCTCTTCGAGGCGCGGCAGATCATCGAGGCGGGACTGGCCGGATTGGCTGCGGAGCGGGCCACTCCCGAAGACCTGCGGTGCCTGGCCGAGGAGATCGAGGGCATGCGCCGGAGTATGGACGATCCGGACATCTTCTTCTCCCACGACATCCGCTTCCACAAGGCGATGGCCGACGCCGCCAATAACCCCCTGATGAGCCGGGTCATGGATACGGTCGCCGAGCTGCTCTATCAATTTCGGCGCGAGTCGGCCTCGCACCGGGGCCATTTCGAGGGCGCCATCCGGGGGCACGAGCGAGTCCTCCAGGCGATCACGCGCCGGGATCCGATCGCCGCCAAAGAGATGCTCTCCCGCCACCTTCGCGATGCTCTCGAAGGGTTGGCAGAAGTGCGACAGGGCAATGGCTCCGCTGACACGGCGCCGGCCACGCCGACACGCTCCCTTCCCTCGGATTCCGGGCGAAGGCCGTTCTCGCCTCCTCCAATGCCGACGTCGCCCGGGGAGGTCAGGGGGAACGGACGTCGTCGTCCCCGTTCCTGAAGCGGGAGCTCACGGCTTGGCGTCCATCCAGTTCTTCCCGATGCCGAGATCGACGACCAGGGGGACGTCGAGTCGGGCGACCTGCTCCATGGTCTCCTTGACCAGTTGGCTGGTCCGGTCGATCTCTTCCCGCGGAACCTCGAAGACCAGTTCATCGTGAATCTGCAGGATCATCCGGGCTGACAGCCTCTCCCGCCGGATCACTTCATCCACTTGCCGCATCGCCAGTTTGACCAGGTCGGAAGCCGATCCTTGCATTGGCAGGTTGATGGCTTCGCGTTCAGCACCGGCGCGGGGCGCGCCTTTTCCGCGCAACTCGGGGAGCCTTCTGCGCCGGCCAAAGAGAGACCGGACCGTACAGTCGGCTTCACGAGCCCGATCCGGCAGTTCATCCATGTACCGTTTGACTCCGGCGTAGGTGCGGTAATAGTCCTCGATGACCCGTTTCGCCTCGGCGCGGGAGATTCCGACCCGCTGTGCGAGTCCATAGGGGCCGATGACATAGGCGATTCCGAAGTTGACGATCTTGGCGACGCGGCGTTTCTCCCGCAGCTCTTCCGGCGTACGCGCGCCAAAGACGGCGCGGGCCGTCCGTTCGTGGATGTCCTCTCCACGCCGAAAGGCGTCGAGCATGACCGGGTCCTGCGAGATGTGCGCCAACAGCCGCAACTCGATCTGGGAGTAGTCGGCGGAGAGGAGCACGCAGCCCTCCGCGGGAATGAAGGCCCGTCGAATCCGCCGTCCCATCTCGGTCCGGATAGGAATATTCTGCAGGTTTGGGTCGCTCGAGGAGAGCCGTCCGGTCGCCGTGACCGTCTGGTTGAGGGTGGTGTGAATGCGCCCATCGGCGGGATCGATCAGTCCCGGCAGGGCGTCGACATAGGTTCCTTTGAGCTTGGCGCACTCCCGGTGTTCGATGATGAGTCGGGGGAGTCTGTACCGCACGGACAACTCCTCGAGAACGTCCCGCCCAGTCGCGATCTTTCCAGTCGCGGTGCGGCGGGAGACCTCGAAGTGGAGCTCCTCGAAGATCTCGCCAAGCTGCGTAGGGGAAGCGATGTTGAACTCGCGCCCCGCTTCCTGATAGATCTCCCGGGAGAGCCGCTCCAACTCGGCCTCCATCTCGACCGAGAGGGTCGCGAGGGCTGCCGGGTCGATGCGGAAGCCGGCTCGCTCCATCCGGTAGAGCAGGGGAACGATCGGCAGATCGATCTCCCGATAGACGAACTCGAGGGTCTGCTGCTGATAAGGAAAGTCGATCCGGTCAGCCGCCAACTTTCCGGAGAGGATCCGGGCTACCTGCCCAAGCCGGTCGACCTCGGCGGCGGCGGCCGGCGCGGGGGGCAGGATCGGCTCCGCCTCCTCGAGGTACTGGCGAGTCAGGCTCAGCGGATCATACCGTCCCTCTTCCGTATGGAGGAGATACCCGGCGAGAAGGACGTCCTCTTCCACTCCCTGCAGGTCGATTCCCAAGGGTTCGAGAAGATGGAGCGCCCGCTTCCAGTCGTGGGTCACCTTGCGCGGTCGGGGGCTTCCAAGCAGGGCGCCCAGGGCTCGCAGTGCCTGGGGGCGATCGGCGCACTCCTCGATCGACCAGTACTCCGCGCGTCCCGGGCCAATCGCGATCGCTACGCCAGTCAGCTCCTCCCGTGAGTTGGTATGGAGACGAAAGATCAGCTCCCCGGCGTCAGCGAGCTGCGTGGCTGCCCGTTCCATCTCCTCCCCGGTGGTTCGCACGACATAGACCGTGGCTGCCTGTTCCGGCGTCGCGGTCGGCGCCAACGGGCTTGTGGCAGACTGGCTCGCCGCCGTCGCGAACTCCCTGGTCAATTGCGCGAATTCGAGTTCGGAGAAGAGGGCGTGGACGCTGGCGCGATCTGGCTCCTCGACCCGGAGCGCGTCGAGGTCGAGGGTGACCGGCACGCTCAGGTCGATCCGGGCCAGTTCCCGGCAGAGTCGGATGTAATCGGCGTTCTTCTGAAGTGACTCCCGGTAGGCTTTGCGCTTGACCGACTCCCATCCAGCCAGCGCGTGTTCGAGGTCTCCAAACTGCTCGAGCAGCAGGATGGCTCCCTTCTCGCCAATCCCCCAGCCGCCGCCAAACCCATCGACGGCGTCCCCCTTCAGGCCCAGCCAGTCGACAATCTGAGAAGGGCGCACCCCAAACTTGGCCAGGACGCCCGCTTCGTCCAGAAAGACCTCGCGCGTCTCTCGCTCCGCCCGCTCGACGCGCAAGAGGGAGACCCACGGATCGTTGACGAGCTGGCTGAGGTCTTTGTCCTGTGTGACGAGGACCGTCTCAACGCCGGCCTCGGTCGCCTGTCGCGCGAGTGTGCCCATGATGTCGTCCGCTTCGTAATGCGGCAGCCGGAGAGTCGGTATGCGCAAGGCCTCGCACAACCGATCGAGGTAGGGCAACTGAACGACCATCTCCTCCGGCATCGGCGCCCGGTGCGCTTTGTACTCGGGATACTTCTGCTGCCGATAGGTCGGCTCTTTCGAGTCGAGGACGACTCCGAGATAGTCTGGGTGATGATCCCGGGTCAGCTTGCGCAGCATCATCGCGAAGCCATAGATCGCGTTGGTCGGGAGCCCACGGGAGTTGGAGAGATTGCGGATCGCGTAGAACGATCGGTAGAGATTGGACATCCCGTCGATCAGGAAGAGCCGCTTTGGCCTCGCCGATGGGGAAGGGGAGGCGATGGTTGAACTCATGCAGGGCTCCTTGGGATCGAGTCTCGCGAAAGACCCCTCGCCCCAACAGGCAGAGGGGTCCAATCTCGACGCCTGATTGGCGGGCTAGGCCCAGGTCAGCCAATCCCCGGGCGCCTCTTTCTCTCCGGAGGTGATGGCGAAGAAGGTCTCCTGCAGGGTGGCCGTGATCGGCCCGCGCCGGCCCGCGCCCACTGTGATCCGATCGATGCTGCGGATGGGGGTGATCTCCGCCGCTGTCCCTGTGAAGAAGACCTCGTCGGCGGTGTAGAGCCAGGCCCGCGGAATCACCTGCTCGATAACCTCCAGTCCAGCAAGGCGGGCAATCTGCAGGACAGAGTCGCGTGTGATCCCTGTCAGAATCGCGCTGCTCAAGGGGGGGGTAAACAGTTTTCCCCGGCGGACCAGGAAGAGGTTCTCGCCGCTTCCTTCACTGACGTTGCCATTGGTGTCGAGCGCAATCCCCTCGGTGAAGCCGTTGAGGATCGCCTCCATCTTGATCAGCTGGGAGTTGAGGTAGTTGCCTGCCGCCTTGGCTGTCGGGGGCAGCGTATTGCTGTGCATCCGGGCCCAGCTGGAGACGCAGACATCGACTCCCTGCTCGATCGCCTCCTGTCCGAGATACTTTCCCCAGACCCAACTGGCAATGTACGCCTCGACCGGATTGGGAAGCGGGTTGACTCCGAAGGAACCGTAGCCACGGAAGATGATCGGTCGCAGGTAGCACTCCTCGAACTCGTTGACCCGGACCACTTCCAGGGCGGCTTCCACCAGCTGGTCGACCGTCCAGGCAAGCTCCATCCGGTAGATACGACAAGAGTCATGCAGCCGCTCCATGTGCTCCCGCAGCCGGAAGATGGCGGGGCCAGTGGGTGTCTTGTAGCAACGAATCCCCTCAAACATCCCGGATCCATAATGGACGACGTGCGACATGAGATGGATCTGTGCGTCTTCCCAGTTGATAAAGGTTCCGTTGTGCCAGACCTTCCTGGCTGTCTGGGTGGATGCAGGGGGATGTGCCATGATACTGTTTACTCCTTGTGCTGGTATGCTGATTTTTGAGAACAAGACCACTTGTCGATGGTCGATTCTTATTCCTTAAACCGAGTCATGATAATGGCCGAAGGGATGTTGCGCAAGATAGGAGGATAGGATGATAGGAGGAATAGGACGAATAGGACCTATAGGACGAATAGGACCTATAGGACGGATAGGACCTATAGGACGAATAGGACCTATAGGTTCCATAAG
>JBEIJP010000030.1:0-12829 GCA_040380245.1 Acidobacteriota bacterium
CCCCGGGGGGGGCCCGCCACCCCCCTCTTGCCCTCCCACCTTCTCCTCAAGAGAGGGTAAATGAACGGCTCTACCCGAGCGTCTTGTCTCCTTTTTTCCAGTTGCACGGGCAAAGCTCATCCGTTTGCAGTGCGTCGAGTACTCGCAGGGTCTCATCCACACTGCGCCCCACGGAAAGATCATTGACCGACACCCAGCGGATGACACCCTCAGGATCCACTATGAATGTCGCACGCAATGCCACGCCAGCCCCTTTATGCAGGATCCCCAATGCCGTTGAGAGTTCGCGCTTGGTGTCCGCCACCATAGGAAATGGCAAATTTCGCAGATCCTCGTGACTATTCCGCCAGGCAAGGTGAACGTAATGCGTGTCAGTACTCACTCCCAGTACCTGCGCGTCACGGTCCTCAAAATCTCTGTTCCGCCGCCCAAACTCAGCAATCTCTGTCGGACAGATAAACGTAAAGTCCATTGGCCAGAAGAAGATCACTCTCCATTTTCCAGGATGTGATTCATTTGTAATGCGAGCAAACTCCTGCCCCTTTTCAAGGCTCACAACGCTTGTCAAATCAAAATCAGGTAGTTTGTCTCCAATTGTCAGCATTTTATCTCCTCTATGGTTTTAGTTTAACTCCATATTTAGATTTAATCTAAATATGGAGTTAAAAAATAATTTATTACTGGCACTGGAGACATAGTCCCCGCACAGTAATCTGAAAGTGTTCGATCTTGTAGTGACCCGCGATCTCCTCGAACTCGATTTTTTCGATTTGATCAGACTCAATGTCATCAACCCTACCACACCAACGGCAGATAAAGTGGTGATGAGGCGAAGTGTTTGGATCGTAGCGAACCGTTCCGCCTTCATGGACTTCGTGAATGAGACCTGCTCCTTTCAACCAGTTGAGTGTGTTATAGACAGTGGGTCGCGAGGTCATTGGGAAATGGCTGTTGACTGCCTGCAATATCTCCTCAGCAGTCGGATGGTTGGCACACGTCTGAAGAAACTCAATAATGGACCGCCGCTGCGGAGTCATCTTGAGACCGTAGCCTTCGACCATGGTCGCTACTGTATTGAAATCAAGTCTAGCCACGAAAATTAGAATATGTATAAATTAAGAATATGTCAACTTGTAAATAGATCGACTCCGCTGCGGAAAAGATTGAAAGTCTGTTGGAAGGGAACAAGCTACTTTTGCCCGCAAAGGAGAAGTGCTTTCGAATTGCGGTTTGAAAGATGAATCCCAGCCTACCAGCTTTCCGCAGCGGAGTCTAATCACGCGTTTGCAACCTCTTTGTGGCCTCAGGTGGTGACCAGTTCGACGAGGGTGCGCAGCCCCACCGCGGTCGGACCGATGGCGAGATGGGGTTTCGTCTTCTCGTTCCAGGCGGTGCCGGCGATGTCGAGGTGGACCCACGGGGTCTCTTCGACAAACTCGCGGATGAACCAGGCGCCGGTGATGGTGCCCGCCTTGCGGCCCCCGATATTCTTGATGTCGGCGATGTCGCTCTTGATCTGCTCGCGGTACTCCTTGTCGAGAGGGAGCTGCCAGAACTTCTCTCCGGCGCGTTGCGCGGCCTGCATGACCCGATCGATCCAGGGTTGGTCATTGCCGAGGATGGCGACATAGACGTCTCCGAGGGCGACGGAGACGGCGCCGGTGAGGGTGGCGAGGTCGATGATGTGGGTCGCGCCGAGTTGGCGGGCATAGGCGACCGCGTCGGCGAGGATCAGGCGGCCTTCGGCGTCGGTGTTGATCACCTCGATCGTCTTGCCGGTCATGGCGCGGACGACATCGCCGGGGCGTTGCGCACGTCCTCCGGGCATATTCTCGGTCGCCGGGACCATGCCGATGACGCGCACCGACGGCTTGAGCTGGGCGATCGCTCGCATAGCGGCGATGGCGGTCGCGCCGCCGGCCATGTCGTACTTCATCGCCTCCATCCCATCGGCCGGCTTGAGTGAGATGCCCCCGGTATCGAAGGTTACTCCTTTGCCGACGATGGCGATCGTCTCGGTCGAGGTGGTCTCCTTCGGTTCATAGGTCAGGACGATCAGCTGGGCCGGTTCGGCTGAGCCCTGGCTGACGCCGAGGAGGGATCCCATCCCAAGCTTCTTCATCTCGTCTTCGCCGAGGACCTCGATCGAGAGGCCAACTTCACGGGCCATCTCGGTGGCGCGGCGCGCCAGCTCGGTCGGCGTCAGGACATTGGAGGGTTCGTTGATCGCCTCGCGGCCGAAGTTGGCGGCCTCGGCGATGATGCGACCGCGGGTGATCCCCGCCTCGACCTCACGCTGGTGGCTCTCTTCGCCGACGAGGACCATCAAGCCGAGTGGATTCTCCGTCTTCTCGCTGGTGTGGTACTTGTCCGGCTCGAAGAGCGAGAGAATGGCTCCCTCAGTAGCGGCCTCGCTGCTGGCGGCAGCACCAAAGCCCGAGCGGAGCAGCAGCGCGAAGCTGCGGACCTTCTTCCCGCGAAGCAGACGCGTCGCCGTGCCGGCCAGGCGACGCAGGGTCTCGCCCGTGAACTCCAATTCCGGGCCGGCCCCGAGCAGCACCAGCCGCCGCGCCTTCATCGTCCCCGTCTGGTGGAGATAGGCGACATCCCCGATCTTCCCGCGAAACTCCCCACTCTCGATGACGGATCTGACCAGGCCTCCGACCTGCTGGTCGAGGTCTTGCAGGGGACCGCTCTCCGGCTTCTCCCCCTCAAAGACCCCGACGACCAGCGCGTCGCACTCGATCTCTCCGAACATTCGGCTATCCGCTTTGACTTCGATCATCTTCTTGTCTCCTCTCCTGCAGAGTGTCTTTCTGGTTCTGGTTGAAAAGTGACGGATGGGCGACCTCCCCGACCGTCTCAATCGTCGTGGGAGCGATGCTTGAGGGCGGCCCGCGCCTCGCGTTCCTGGGTGCGCCGCGCCTCTGTCTCCCGTTTGTCGTGCAATTTCTTTCCGCGTGCCACTCCGATCTCGCACTTGACGAGGTTCCCTTTGAAGTAGAGGCGGGTTGGAACGACCGTCAAACCCTTCTCCCGGATCTTCGAGAAGAGGCGGATGATCTCTCGTTTGTGGAGCAGGAGTCGGCGGGGACGGTCTGGTTCGTGGTTCTGGCGATTGCCGTGGGTGTAGGGGCTGATATGGACGTGGAGCAGCCACGCCTCGCCCTCGGTGATGCGCACGTAGCCCTCCTTGAGGGTCACCTTGCCGGCGCGGAGCGATTTGACCTCGGTGCCGCTCAGTTGGATGCCCGCCTCCCAGGTCTCCAGGATGAAGTAGTGGTGATAGGCCTCCCGGTTGGTGGCGATGATCTTCTCCACGATCTTGCGGGGGGGCGGATGGGGATGCCTTTTGTGTCATACGGCCGTTCCGTGCTCAGGTCTGTTCCGAATGGGAGTGGCCATTTCCTCAGGAGGAAGGAGCTGCTCCCGGTGACGAGCCAAAGCGGCTCTCGGTGCCTGCGCGCAGCCGCCGGATGTTCTCGGCGTGGCGCGCGATGATCAGCCCCGAGACGAGGCAGAGCGAAGTGATGACTGGGCCAAAGTCCGGGTTGGGCCAGGCGGTCCAGTGCAGAACCGCGGTTGCCAGGGGGACGAAGGCCGCCGCGAGGATCGATCCCAGCGAGACATAGCGTGTCCACCAGATCGTGCCGATAAAGATCCCCAGTGAGGCCAGCACCGTCAGCGGAACGATCGCCAGGAAGACGCCGAGGGCCGTTGCCGCTCCCTTGCCGGCTCGAAAGCGCAGCCAGACGGGAAAGCAGTGGCCGATCACCGCCCAGGTTCCCGCTCCAGCGACGGCCCAGGGAGTCCCCTCCTCCCCCAGCACCGCGCGGGCGAGCCAGACGGCCAACGCTCCCTTGAGGGCGTCGAGGAAGAGGGTCAGCAGCCCGAGCGTCCGACCGGCCTGGCGGGTGACATTGGTCGCCCCGGTCGCGCCGCTTCCCGTCTGGCGCACGTCCGCGCCGCTCTTCCAGCGGACGATCAGGTATCCGACGGGAATCGAGCCGAGCAGGTAGCCCCCCAGCATCAACCAGAAGGTCATCATCGAGATCCTCCTTAGCGAATCCTTCTTCGCAACATCTCGAGGGCAGAATTGACCGCGAGCGTGCGAATGAACGACCGGTCCCCCGGAAAGACGAAATGGCGCGCCGTCACGGCGTGCTCCTCGGCGAGCGCGAGGTAGACGAGGCCGACCGGTTTCTCCGGCGTCCCCCCATCTGGCCCGGCGATCCCGGTGATGCCAATGCCGTAGGTCGTGCCGGCCAATTGCCGGACGCCGCTGGCCATGGCGCAGGCGACCTCCTCGCTGACCGCGCCGTGCGCTTCGAGGAGCGCTGCCGGCACGCCCAGCCGCGCGATCTTGGCCTCGTTGGCGTAGGTGATCAGCCCTTCCTGGAAGTAGGCCGAGCTGCCCGGCGTCTCGGTGATCCGTCCGGCGAGCAGCCCGCCGGTGCAGCTCTCGGCCGTCGCCAGCGTCTCGTGGCGCAGCCGCAACCGCTCCCCGACCACCTGGGCGAGCGTCTCGTCCCGTCGAGAGAAGACGAAGTCGCCGAGGACTTCGTCGAGCTGCCCGTCGAGTTCGTCGAGCAGCCGCTCCGCCTCCGCTTCCGTCGCGGCGGCGGCGGTCAGGTGGAGTTCGATCACGCCGTTCTTGAAGAGGATCGTCGTCGACGGGTTGGGGAAGCGCGTGTAGACCGGGGCGGCCAGCTCGTCGGTGCGCGACTCGGTCAATCCGAAGATGCTCAGCTTGCGCCGCAGGAGCCGCTGACTTCCAGCCTGCTCACGCAGGAGCGGCTCGACGCCCGCTTCGAACATCGGTCGCATCTCGCGCGGCGGGCCGGGCAGCAGGACCACCGTGCAGTTCCCCTGGCGCACGAGCATCCCGGGAGCCGTCCCGTTCAGATTCGGCAGGACCGTCGCGCCCTCCATGACCATGGCCTGGCGCGCGTTGATCGCCGGCATCGGAACCTGTCGACGCTCAAACCGCGCCTCGATCTGGGCAAGAATCTCGTCGCGCAGGACCAGCCGCCGCTGCAGCACGCGCGCGAAGCACTGGCGCGTGATGTCGTCCTCGGTCGGCCCAAGCCCTCCCGTCGAGACGATCAGATCCGAGCGCCGCAGCGCGTCCCCGATCGCCTCTTCCAATCGAGCCGCGTCGTCTCCGACCACCGTCTTCAACATCAGCTCGATCCCCAGGGCGTTGAGCCGCTCCGTCAGCCACAGGGAGTTGGTGTCGACCCGAAAGGGCGTCAGCATCTCCGATCCAACCGCAATGATCTCCGCTTTGAGCAAGGTTTGTCCCTCTGCCTTCTGGCCGCTTCTGGCCTCTTTCCGTTCCATTCAACGCCGGCCTTCCTCTACCCCCCTCTTCGATCAGGCGAAGATCCAGAGGAGGAAGGAGAGGCCGACGGCGGCATAGATCCCCGCCAGGACGTCATCCATCATGACACCGAATCCGCCGGCAAGCTGCTGCAGTTGATCGATCGGATAGGGTTTGAAGATATCGGCGAACCGGAAGAGAACGAACCCGGGAATCAACCACCAGAGCCACCGCGAGCCCAGTGGGCCGAGGAAGACCGGCAGGAAGACGAAGGAGATCATCTGGCCCGCCACCTCGTCGATGACGACCTGCCCGGGATCTTTGGCTCCAAAGATCCGTTCCGCCCGATTGCCCGCCCAGATCCCGATCGCCGTCACCAGCAGACACCCCAGCAGCAGCGCGTTCTGCAGCGCCAGCGGGTCGGCTGGCATCCGGCGGACCAGCCCATAGACGAGCAGCAGCCCGACCAGCGAGCCCCACGTCCCGGGACCGAACGGGATCATTCCCGCCCCTCCCGCCGTGCTGATGAACCAGGCCAGCCAGTCGACCGGGCCGGAGAGCCGCAGCTCGGCGCCCCGTTTGGCTCGACTCTCGGCGATCTTACGTCGGATCATGCGTCCCTCTCAGACTACGCGGGCAATCAGATCGTAATCGTGCGCCGCCTGAATCTCGATCTCGAGGAGACTCCCCGGCACCGGCTCAAACCCGTCCGGCAGTTCATTGATCAGCACGTGGCCGTCGACCTCCGGCGCCTGCGATTCGAGCCGCGCCTGCAGCAGCAGCTCTGTCTCCTCGGAGATGCCGTCGAGCATCGCGCGGCGGCGCTCCCCGATCATGGCCTTGTGCCTCCGCTTCGAGATGCGCGCCTGCTCCCGCATCAGCTTCGTCCGACGCGAGCGCATCACCGATGCTGCCACCTTTCCGTCGAGCTCATACCCGTGCGTCCCCTCCTCGTCGGAGTAGGTGAAGACGCCCAGCCGGTCGAACTCCACCGCCTGGACAAAGGCGAGCAGCTCGGCAAAGTCCTCCTCGGTCTCCCCCGGGAAGCCAACCAGCAGCGTCGTGCGGAGCGCGATCCCCGGGACCATCGTCCGTGCCCGGTCGAGCAGCTTCTCCAGCAGCGCCCGATTGCCGCCCCTTCGCATCCGCTTGAGCACCGCTCCGCTGGCGTGCTGCAGCGGCATGTCGAGATACTTGCAGACCTTCGGCTCCTCCGCCATGACGCGCAGCGTCGCGTCGCTCAGCGAATTGGGGTAGGTGTACATGATCCGGATCCACTCGATCCCCTCGACGCCGGCCAGGGCTCGCAGCAGCTCCGCCAGCCCATCCTTAACCCCAAGGTCAAGCCCGTACTGCGTCGAGTCCTGCGAGATGAGCACCAGTTCGCGCACGCCCCGCGCGGCCAGCTGCTCGGCCTCCCGCACGATCGAGCCCGCCCGTCGTGAGCGGTACTTGCCGCGCATCTGCGGAATCGCGCAGAAGCCGCAGGTGTGGTCACAGCCCTCGGCGATCTTGAGGTAGGCGTAATGGCGCGGGGTCGTCTGCAGCCGGGGCGTCGTCTCATCGTAGAGGTAGGTCGGCAGGCCGCGGGTCATCCAGGCGTTCGAGGCGACCCAGGCGGCATCGGCCGCGGCGACCGCCGCCGGATCGACCGCCGCGACGATCTTCTCCAACTCGCTCGTGCCGAGCACCGCGTCGATCTCCGGCAGCTGCTGCAGCAGGTCCTGTCGGTACCGCTCGACGAGGCATCCCGCCACCACCAACCGCTTCAGCCGCGCCGTCTCCTTCAATTCGGCCATCTCGAGGATCGTCTGGATCGACTCCTCCTTGGCCGACTGAATGAAACCGCAGGTGTTGATCACCAGCACGTCGGCCTCTTCCCGCTCGGTCGTCAGCTGGTACCCGTGCGTCTGGAGCTGCCCCATCATCACTTCGCTGTCGACGAGGTTCTTCGGGCACCCGAGACTGACAAAGCCGATCTTCTCGACCTTGTCGACATTGGCGACCTTGTCGACAGTAGCGACCTTCTCCTGACCTCTCTTCTCCGCGATCTTTACAGCCATCTTCTTCGTGTCCATTCTGCCATTGCCATTGCCATTGCCATTGCCATTGCCATTGATTGGTAGGGTAGGGTAGGGGGGCGTCTCACGCTCGCTGGAGTCCGGCAAACTTCTCGATCAGCTTCTTTTGACCATAGCCCGGAAAGTTGATGGTCAGCTTGGCCTTCTCCCCGTCGCCCTCGCGACGGATGATCAGTCCGACGCCGTACTTCGGATGGCGGACCCGCGTCCCGACCGCGAGTCCGACGGCCCCCTCTCCCTCCGCTTCTCTCGCGGTAGGAGCCGGCTTCGCCGTCGAGCCTCCTGCTGGAGGGGCTGGCAGTTCGACCTCTTTGCCCTGTCGTGCGAAGAAGGCTCGCACTCCATCGACCGAGTTGTAGGTCTGCCCCGTGTACTTCTTCTCTCTCTCCCGCTCGCGCGACGGCGTCGGCTGCCGCAGCGCCTCGACGGCGCGACGGTTCTCCTGCGTTGTCGGTTTCCGTGACCAGCTCAACCAGCTGCGGCCCGGGGAGAGATCCTCGATCAGCTCGAGGGGAAACTCGTTGAGAAACCGCGAGGGCTCGGCGGGGAGCGTCTCCCCGTAGACGCGCCGTTGCGCCGCATGGCTCAGGTAGAGCTGGCGCTCGGCTCGGGTGATCGCGACGTAGCAAAGCCGACGCTCCTCTTCGAGCGCCGCCCGATCGTCGTTCGAGCGCGCGTGCGGGAAGAGGTTCTCCTCCATTCCGGCGATGAAGACGAGCGGGAACTCGAGCCCCTTCGCCGCGTGCATCGTCATCAAGGTCACCTGCGCCTCGGCTTCGAACTGGTCGGTGTCGGAGACGAGCGCCGCGTGGTCGAGGAAGTCGCGGAGGGTCTCGCCGCGCTGCTCCGATTCGACGGCGGCGTTGACCAGCTCCTCCAGGTTGAGGAGCCGCGCCTCCGCCTCCTCGCTCGTCTCCTGGCGCAACATCCGATCGTAGCCCGAGTCGAGAATCGCCGACTTGATCACTTCGCTGAGCGTGACCGCCGGGTCTGCCGCATGCCTGACGAGCGAGGCGATCAGGTCCCTGAAGAGGCGCAGCGCCTGCACGGCCCGCGCCGCCATCTCCGGCTGCTCGACGATCTGCCCGATCGCCTCCCAGAGCGTCGCTCCCGTCTGCCGCGCCTGTCGCTCGACCTCTTCCATCGTCGTCTTGCCGATGCCGCGCGCCGGCACGTTGATCACCCGCTGCAGGGCGATCCCATCCGCCGGATTGAGCGCCAGTTTGAGGTAGGCAATGATGTCCTTGATCTCTGCCCGCTCGTAGAAGCTGAAGCCTCCGACCAGGTTGTAGCGCAGATTGGCCCGTCGGCACGCCTCCTCGAAGAGGCGCGACTGCGCGTTGGTCCGGTAGAGGACCGCCGCGCGTGTTTGCGGGCTGCGCCGCAGGTGCTCGCCTATCCGCGAGACTACCCAGCGCGCCTCCTCCTCCCCGTCCTGCAGCTGCGCGTACCCAATCTTCTCGCCCTCCTGCTGGTTCGCCCGCAGGACCTTGTCGAAGCGCTCCGTGTTGTTGGCGATCACCCGGTTGGCCGCCAGCAGGATCCGCGCCGTCGAGCGGTAGTTCTCCTCCAGCTTGATCGTTCGCCCCCCCGGAAAGTCCTTCTCGAAACCGAGGATGATCTGAAAATCCGAGCCGCGCCATCCATAGATCGACTGCGATTCGTCCCCAACGACGCAGAGGCTCCGCTCCCGCCAGAAGTCCTCCGGCCGTCGCCCCGGGCGCAGCGCCTGGTTCCCCTCGACCAGCAGGCGCGTCAGGGCGTACTGGATCCCGTTGGTGTCCTGGAATTCGTCGACCATGATGTGCCGAAACCGCTCGTGCCAGCGCTGCCGAACCTCCTCGGAATGGCGCAGCAACTGCACCGACAGAATCAGCAGATCGTCGAAGTCGAGCGCGTTCGAGGCCTGCAATCGCTGCTCGTAGGCGGTGTAGACACGCCCGAGCTCCTGTCGTCGCGAGACTCCGTAATCCGACTGCGCCAGGTAGGCCTCGGGGTTCTGCCCGCGGTTCTTCGCTCCGCTGATCGCGCTCTGCGCCAGCCGCGGTGTGATCTGCTTGTCGTCAAAGCCGCAATCACGGATGCACTGCCGCAGCAGCCGCTGCTGCTCGTCGGCGTCGTAGATGGTGAAGCTCCGCGTGTAGCCCCGTTCCAGCTTCTCGATCTCCCGCCGCAAGAGCCGCACGCAGAGCGCGTGGAAGGTCGCGATCAGCGGGGAACTGCTCCGCGGCGCGCTGCCCAGCATCTTCTCGACCCGCTCCCGCATCTCCGCCGCCGCCTTGTTGGTGAAGGTCACCGCCAGAATCTGCTCCGGCCGCACCCCGGTCCGCTCGATCAGGTGCACGATCCGCGTCGTGATGACCCGTGTCTTGCCGCTCCCCGCCCCCGCCAGAATCAAGACCGGCCCCTCCACCGTCTCGACCGCTTCCCGCTGGGCCGGATTGAGCTCCGCCAGCCGGTCCACCGGCGCCGCACTGGCCGCCATCGCCTGCAGTTTCTCGAAAAGTGGATGGTTCATTGTCCTGCGTCGCCTGCTGCCTGAATCAAAAAAAGAGACTGGCAAAAAAGAGGCTGGAAGCCAGACCCCCGTGTCCTCTGGCGGACCCGGGGCGGACCCGGCTTCCAGCGGTAGATCTCGACGACCGTTCCCGCCGGCGAACTGCCTATTCCGCCAGCAGCAACCGCGCGATCGTCTGTTTCTGCATATTCGAGGTTCCCTCGTAGATCTGCCCGATCTTGCAGTCGCGGTAGTACTTCTCCACCGGATAGTCCCGCACGTAGCCGTACCCACCATAAAGGTTGACGGCCAGCGAGGCGACCTGCTCGGCGATCTGCGACGAATGGAGCTTGGCCATCGCCGCCTCCTTGATGAAGGGCCGCCCCGCGTCCTTGAGCCGTGCCGCGTTGTAGACCATCAGGCGCGCCGATTCGACCAGCACGGCCATCTCGGCCAACTGGAACTGCACGCCCTGGAACTCGGCGATCGCCTGCCCGAACTGCTTCCGCTCCTTGACGTACCCACGGGCCGCTTCAAAGGCCCCCTGTGCCAGCCCGACCATCTGGGCGCCAATCCCGATGCGCCCCTCGTTGAGGGTCTCGATGGCGATCTTGTAGCCCTTTCCGACCTCGCCGAGCACGTTCGCTTTCGGCACCACGCAGTTGTCGAAGAGCAGCTCGGTCGTCGAGGAGGCTCGGATCCCCAGCTTGTCCTCCTTCTTTCCGACCGCGAATCCGGGGAAGTCCCGCTCGACGACGAAGGCGGTGATCCCGCGGTACCCCTTGGCCGGATCGACGGTGGCGAAGACGAGGAAGATCCCGGCCTCATTCCCATTGGTGATCCACATCTTCCGGCCATTGATCACGTAATGATCGTCCTTCTCCTCGGCCCGCGTCTGCAGGGCGAAGGCGTCCGATCCCGATCCAGCCTCGCTCAGGCAGTAGGCCCCGATCGTCTCGCCGCAGAGGCGCGGCAGATACTTCTGGCGCAGCTCCTCGCTGGCGTAGTTGAGAAAGGCGTTGATCACCAGCGTGTTGTTGACGTCGACGCAGACGCTCACCGACGCGTCGACCCGCGCCAGCTCCTCGATCGCCAGGCAGGCCATAAAGAAGCTCCCCCCTGAGCCTCCATACTGCTCGCCGGGCTCGATCCCCATCAGGCCCAGCTCGAAACATTTGCGCAAAATCTCCGGCCGAATCTTCTGCTGCTCGTCCATCTGCCGGACGTAGGGTTTGATCTCCGCTTCGGCAAACTCCCGCACGCTCCGTGCGAAGAGCTCTTCCTCTTCCGACAGGACTGTCCAGGGATGCCCGGACTCATTCGCTGCTGCCGCCTTGGTCATGCCTCGTTCCTCCCCGTTCGATTCCTCACCGGTCTCTGACGATCGTTCAGCCGCTGGCTCGTCTGTCTCTCCTGTACGCCAACGGGCCCTCTTTCTATGTATCTGAATGAAGACAAGGTTTTCATTCTACCCGACCCCTCGACCTTTTCCAACGAGCTCTCCCGGGGCATACTCCAAACGGCCGTTGAATATGAAGTCTCTTCTCCGCTCCCGCCTGACAGCCATCTGCTGTCGACTCGAGGTGAGAGGCAGATCGGGGCAGGCAGGCTGACGCTCGACGGTTCATCCCTGCCTCCACACACCAATCGATCAGATTACTCATCTCAATTCCGCAATTTCCTGCTCCCTTTCTTCACCCAAAACAGAACTTTCCTACATTTAGAGGTTGGTCTATGTCAGTCAAAACATCAAAGTTTCTCTTCATCCTGGCCGCTGGTCTCTCCTTTCTGCTGTCGATCTATCTCTGGTTTGTCGTCGGCAGTAAGGAACAGGGAATTTACGTCGGGCTGTGGGTTCCATCCATCCTCGCATTGGGTACCCTGATTACCCAGAATCACAAGGAGTAGTCACGTGTCAGATTCAGTACTTTTTATTTTTGGCGCGGTCATCTCGATTATTTGGGGGATCGCGTCCATCGGACCATTTCTCTATCTGGCCTCGAAGGCAGAGGCGAGCTGGATGAAGATCAAGAAAGAAGAGAGAGAAGAGAAAGCTCGCCAGTAAGGAATGGATCTGTCTGTTCGCCCCGGCTGCTGCGGCAAGGGTGATGCCCGAGCAACCCTTGATGAAAGGAGTGAGCCTTTCATCGCCAGATCATCAAGTCAACCATGTCAAGCTGTGGCCTGGCGTTGATTCTGTGCTATGGTTACGTGGCAAAAAACCTCGATTCACGACACAGGTAGTCCGTTTTCCTGGCCATTGAACGGTCAGGCGAGCGGCTACAGTTCAACTCAAGAGGCTCCTGGCAGGCATCAGAGCCAGTCTGGATCTGGGCCGCCGCAGGGCACTGCCAGAGAGTCCCCTTGAGGATCTTGGTGAGTTATTGGGAGAAGAACCGGTGCTCGAAACGTGGGAGCGCCAGCCACCAGATTCCCTCTCTCGCGCCGTCCGCGAGCAGCAGCCCCGGCGTCGGGTCAGAGGGACCAAAGGAGAACAGGATGATGATCAGCAGACGGGACTTTGCGCGCAACACCGCCCTCGGCCTGACGGCGGCGGCCCTGCCGACGTCCTGGGGAGCCGGCGCGACGGATGCCCCCGGACAGCAGCGGGCGGGAGGCCTGAAAAAGGGCGTCCTCATCTCGATGCTGCCGAAGCAGCTCAGTTACTACGACCGCTTCCAGCTGGCCCGTGAGGTGGGCTTCGAGGGGGTCGAGATGCAGACCGTCTCCGACCCGAAGGAGGCGGAGACGATCCGCGAGGCCTCCGTCAAGGCCGGCTTCCGGATCCACTCGGTGATGAACTCCGACCACTGGCGCTTTCCCCTCTCCGACCCGGACCCGGAGGTCGTCCGCAAGTGCGTCGCCGGCATGGAGACCTCCCTCCGCAACGCCAAGCTCTGGGGCGCCGATACCGTTCTCCTCGTGCCC
>JBEIJP010000031.1:0-12520 GCA_040380245.1 Acidobacteriota bacterium
CGAGAAGATACCCCAGACCAGCCACCCCAACCGCCCCACCGTAGGAGGAGGAGTCGATGAGGATGCCGGCAATCACCGCGGTGACAAGCGTCTGAAGGGGGTCGCGCCGCAGCCCGACATAGACAGTCAACAAGAGCAGCCAGTCGATGTGACCGACCCACTCGGCAATCCTCAGGGGAACCAGTTGGCCGAGCGAGGTCTGTAGCCAGAGAGCGACAAGCATCGATACCGGAATTCGCCATATCTTCCAGCCCGATTGATTCTCCAAGGATCCTCTTCCACTTTTCTACCAGGTCGAAATCCAGTCCACCGCGCCACAGAGAGGGAGTGTCGGGCCCCTCACGGTGCGCCGGGGGGGCGACGACGCGGCCCCGGGGGCTCTTCCCGACTCTCCTCGCGCAGCAGTTCGTCGAGCCCTTCGCGGACCTGTTCCCGTGTGACCTGCAGAACGGAGACAAGTTCGAGGCGCCCGAGGGCCGCCGCCGGTTCCAACGGCAGCGAGGGCAGCGCGGTGCCCCCTTCCCGACCGGCAACGCGGACCCGGCCGATCAGCAAGCCCGGGGGATAGATCCCGTCTTGCCCGGAGGTGACTACCTTCTCGCCGTTTTCAATCACCTGCGGCGGGGTCAGAAACTGAAATTGCGCTCCGGTTCGGCGATCTTCCCCTCGCACCACACCGAGGTGGCGCTCCGTCAGGGTCGCCCCGATGATCGCTCCCGCGCCATGCCGCTCGTCAGTCATCAGCAGAACACGCGATGAGATCGGCGAGACGACGATCACTCGGCCGACCAGCCCCAGCCCATCCACGACTGGCTGATCTTTTTTGACCCCGTGACGAGATCCCCGGTTGAGGATCACCGTCTGGAAGAGATGGTTCGCGTCTCGTCCAATGACCCGGGCCGGAATCATCGAATAAGGCTGGTCTCGCTGCCACTCCACCAGTCCCCGCAGGTGCTGCAGCGTGTTGAGCTGCTCCCGCAGAAAGATCTGTTGTCGCTGCAGGTTCTCCTGTTCCGCTTTGAGTCGAAGATTCTCCTGACGGACGCCGCGCAGATCCAGATACCCACGAGCCCCCCCCGATACCCAGGAGATCCCCTGTGTGAGGCCTGACTGGAGAGGCGCCGCCACCCCCAAAAGAAGTACTTGAATGACGCGCAGATCGGGCCGTTGAGGAGCTCGATTGAGAGAGATGACAATCAGGTGCGCAACCAGCAGAGTTCCGATTACCCACGAGGGGTTCCGGCGTGCGCTCTCCCTGACCTTCTCTGCAAGAACCATATCGATCGGTCAACAACTCCACCCAAAGGGACTGTGCCAGCGGAACGGCGTCTCTCAAGAATGCAGTACCCCGCCATCCCAACGAACCCGACGCAGGAGTTCGAAGTCGGAGAGCATGGCCCCCGCTCCCAGCACGACCGAAGAGAGCGGGTCTTCCGCGATACTGACCGGGAGGCCTGTCTCCTGCATCAATCGGACGTCGAGCTTCTTCAAGAGCGCTCCCCCGCCCGTCAGGACGATTCCCCGGTCGACAATGTCGGCGGACAACTCGGGTGGGGTTCGCTCGAGCGCGACCCGGACAGCGTTGATGATCGTCGAGACCGAATCCGAGAGCGCCTCCCGGATCTCCGCATCATTGATCGTAATCGTCTTCGGAATTCCCTCGATCAAATTCCGGCCCTTGATCTCCATCGTGGCTGGTTCGTCGAGTGGCGCCGCCGATCCGAGCTCCATCTTGATCTGCTCCGCGGTCCGCTCTCCAATCAGGAGGTTGAACTTGCGCTTGCAGTACTGGGCGATCGAATCGTCCATCTCGTTGCCGGCGACCCGCACACTCTTGGAGTAGACGATCCCCGAGAGGGAAATGACCGCGATGTCGGTCGTCCCGCCCCCGATATCGACAATCATGTTGCCGTAGGGTTCGGTGATCGGCATCCCCGAACCGATCGCGGCCGCCATCGCCTCCTCCACCAGGTAGACTTCGGAGGCCTTCGCGCGGTAGGCGCTATCCTCGACCGCCCGTCGTTCAACCTGGGTGATCTCGGAGGGAATGCCGATGACGATCCTCGGGCTGACCCACTGTTTGCCGTTGTGCGCCTGCTGGATGAAGTACTGGAGCATCTTCTCCGTCACCTCAAAGTCGGCGATCACCCCATCCTTCATCGGACGAATGGCGACAATGTTGCCCGGGGTTCGGCCCAACATCTCCTTGGCCTTGTTCCCCACGGCCTCGACTTTCTGGGTGATCTTGTTGATGGCGACGATCGAAGGCTCGGAGACGACGATCCCTCTCCCACGGGCATAGACGAGTGTGTTGGCGGTTCCGAGATCGATCGCGAGATCGCTCGAGAAGATGCTGAAGATGGAACGTAAATTCATGGAACTGCGTCTCACTCCATTCCCACGGGGGGAGGACGGGGACCTTCTGCGGGGCGGATGTCAGCGGGCTGGTCGAAGAGTGCCACTCGGGTGCGACAGAAAAGGGGAATTGGGGAGGCCGGCCACCCTGAACTGCTCCAACTTCTCTGTCGAGAAGAGACCGATCCGTGTCGAAAGCGAAACAGGAGGGGGGAGCATGGTCCAGTCACGAAAAACTCCCGTCGTCGAAGACCTGCGTACCCGTCTCTGACCGACGACAGGCCAGCCCCATCTGCCTTTCGAAAGGCTCAATCTTCCAAATATCTCTTCTTCGAGGCCTACTTTCGGCCTTGGCGGGATACGATCCAACCGCCCTCCGAAGATCAGAAAAAGATCAGTGCGGATTCCCCTCGACTGTCTGTCTCCCAGCTTCTGCGTGCGTCACCTGCTCCCGTCACCTGATTTGACCTGTTCATTTTTGACCTGTTGATTCCGGAACCAGATGGCCCGTAGAACAACCAGGTTAAGAACAATGAGCAAGGCCCGTTCGAAGGCTGGGACCAGCGGCGGCCTTCAGATATTCCATCTGGAACCGGCGAGATAGGTGAACTTCTTGTCAATCAAGGGGCGAAACCCAGTCACACATAAGTTGCCAAGAATACCCCAACTTCCGCCGGATGAGAAGCAGAACCGATCAAAAGTCAAAAAGAGGCGGCGCGGTTGGGCGGGAGGGGCCCAAAGCCGCCCCCTCCCGGAGTTTCGATCTGAAGGCGCGCGCCAGCTTCAAGAGCGAGAGAGACCTTTCCTGGCAGGAGGCGGAAGGGCTGCCCCGGGCGGCGCAGTCGGTTGCGGCCGAGCGCGCCGGGGGCTCCCCCCGCGAGGCCCCACGGCGCGAAGCGACGCCGGTCGGAGAGGAGGGAGACGCGCGCCGGAACCAACAACTCGAGCTCTCTGACAATCCCGTCCCCCCCGGGAAAGGTTCCCGCCCCTCCCGAATGGGCCCGAATGCGGTAGCAGTGGACGAGAAGTGGGTAGCTGTATTCGAGGGCCTCGACGGGAGTGTTGAGGGAGTTGGTCATGTGGGTATGGACAGCGGAGAGTCCGGGCGCGCCGGGCCGTCCCCCCATCCCGCCGCCGATCGTCTCGTAGTAGGAGAACTCGCAGTGACGACGGGGGTCCCACCCCCCGATCGTCAGGTTGTTCATGGTGCCCTGGGAGGCGGCTGGAATCCGATCAGGAATGGCTTGGGCCAGCGCGCGAAAGAGGACATCGACGATCCGCTGCGAGGTTTCGACGTTGCCGCCAGCCACCGGAGCAGGTGGAGTGGCGGCGACAATGGTTCCCCGCGGGGCGCGGATGGTCAGTGGAGCGAGGAGACCGGCACTGGCGGGCGCCTCCCCCGGGACCAGACACCGGAAGACATAGAAGACGGCGGAGACTGTAATAGCCTCGACGGCATTGAGCGGGCCGGTCACCTGCGGGGCGCTTCCCGTGAAGTCGATCTCGGCCTCATCTCCGCGGATGTGGATCTGGACGCGCAGGGGGAGAGGCTCTTCCGAGGCGCCGTCATCGTCGAGCCAGTCCTCGGCCTGGTAGTGGCCGTCGGGAATGGTCCGGATCGCGTGCCGCATGAGCCGTTCGGCATAGGTCAGGAGGTGGCGGGCGTAGGCGACGGGCTCCCGTCGACCGGAGCGGGTGAGGATCTCGAGGAGGCGTTCCTGGCCGACGCGCAAGGCGCCCAGTTGAGCCGCGAAGTCCCCTTCCCGCTCGACTCGACCGCGGACATTGGCGAGGAGCAGTGCCCAGAGATCGTCGACCCGCTCCCCCCGCCGAACGAGGCGGACTGGTGGAATCCGAACGCCCTCCTGATAGATCTCCGTCGCCGCGCCCATCGATCCCGGGGTGGCTCCGCCAATGTCGGCATGGTGCGCACGGTTGGCGACATAGAAGAGAGGGCGAGTCGGACGCTCGGATCTGGCCGTGTCGGGGAGATGAACGGGGGCGACCATGGTCACGTCGGGGAGGTGCGTCCCCCCGGCGTAGGGATCGTTGAGCGCCACCACATCCCCGGGTTCAAGGGGCGCGGAGGCGATGGCGGCCTGAACCGACATCGGCATCGAGCCGAGATGGACCGGCATATGATCGCCTTGCGCGATGACTCGGCCCTCGGCGTCGAAGATGGCGCACGAGTAGTCCCGTCGCTCCTTGATGTTGGGCGAGAAGGCAGTCCGGCGGAGACTGACCCCCATCTCCTCGGCGACCGAGGTGAAGAGCGAGCGGTAGATCTCCAGCTTGATGGGGTCCATTCTTCTTCTCTCCAGGGAGATCTGCCGACTGGACAGATCCGAGGTCGGAGCCTGCCCGGGTCATCGCAAGGCCCGGAGGGATCTCACTTCGGTGCGGGTGTGTCGAGCAACGCCAGCGCGTCTTGGACGGCCTGGCGGACTCGGGGATTGGTCTCTTTCGCCGCCACCTCGAGAAGTACCGGCCGGGCGCTGGTCGCGCGCCAGCGTCCTAACCAGAGGGCGGCTTTGGCCCGGTGGTCTGGAAATCCGAACTTGCGGACGATCCCAACGATCTCGTGATAGCCGTTTCGGGTCTCTCGCAAGAGGGAGAGGGCCTCCTCCGCCACCTTGACCAGCCGCGGATCGGGAAGGTCGAGAAAGGCGAAGAGAAAGCTGACGGCCTTCCGCGAAAAACGAACATCCCGCAGCTGATTGATGGTCAGTACAGCCGCGCATCGGGCCCGTATTTCGGTCTCCCCTTCGCGAATGGGTTGAGTCCCGGGATTGGCGATCAGGTTGAGGACCGCGCTGCTGGGGTGTTGGGCCTGGAACGAGGCCAGCGACCGGGCAAGAGCCGTCCGGACTGACCAGTCCGTCTCCCGTCCAATTCGATCGATGAGCGGGTCGATCGCCTCTGGTTGCTGGAGTTGTCCCAACGCCTCGATGGCCGCCAGACGGACGGGTGAATCCTCGTCCTCGAGTGGGACCAGCAATCTGGCGACCGAAGCCGGCTGGCAGGCGTGACGAATCCGAGCGATCAAGGCGATCTTCTGCTCCGGGCGCCCCTTCTGCAAGAAGAGGGGATCGCTGGCGACCCCCGCGGGGAGAGCCGGCAGCTTCGCGTCGGCTCCGCTGGCGGGTGTGCAGGCGACAAAGAGCGGTTGGAGCATGGCCTCGCCTTGTCCCTCGTCAGGCACGGCACTCTGGCCGGAAACGGCAAGCAGGCACAGGGCGAGGGGCAGGGCCATTCGAGCGGGTCGCCATTGTCGGTTCATCAGGATCATCTCCTTTGGTGGGTCTCCCCACTCCTTTCCGACGGTCACGGATGAGCGGAGGAGCATCACGGATCTTTCGAATCAGGACTGCAGATCCGGGTTGTCCGGAGTAAGGAGACGCATTCCCCGGACGGCATGTCCCAGGGCAATGACGATATCACTGATGAACTTGTCGCCAAGCCTGTTGCGCAACATCGCCCAATCCATCGCGCGGAGCTGGACGATGCTCTCCCGGAGACCCTGTTCTCCCGCCTCGATCCGCCGTTCCTGAGAGGGGGTGAAATCGATCAACCGATGAAGCCGGGCGTAGTTGATCGCTTCAAAGGCGTGCCCATAGAGTTTGACGAGCGCATGAGTGGTAAAGGCCTGGACAATCGGACTGGCGGCGCCTTTGGCCTCGCGGGCGTAATCGTCGACGATGGCCAGCGCGTCGCTCTTGAGCCGGTAGGTCAGCAGGTCGATCATCCACTTCATCCGGTTCGGAAGATCGTTGGGAACGTGGCCCCGGTGCCAGGCGACCAGGTAGCTGTAGACGGTATGCAGCCCAAAACAGCTGTACTTTTTGATGGCGTTCCGGAAGTTGGCGGGGGCGATCTCTCCTCTGGTCATGGCCTCCTGACCAAGCGCGCAGGTGCTCTCGTAAGCGGCAAGGCTCCGATCGAGGACGGCGTGCAGGTCGATCGTCTCGCCAAAGGCGTTGGTCCACGTCGGACGCTCGGGCGAGACCAGGCGAGAGAAGGCGATCAAGCCCCACGGGAGATGCTCGTGGATCAGGTCGCCGGTGGCCGCGCCGTGCTCGTCGTCGGTCACACCTGCCCCCTGCGGAAGTTGTGGAGGAACAAAGGTTGGATCGTAGCGGTACTGCTGGGCATCGAAGCGATACAGATCCGTCGGATCACAACGGAAGAGAGCCTGACCGCTCCTCGCCAGATCGCTCAATCGATACTGGCGGCCGCCGACGACGATCGGCTGGCTCTCCGGGACCCTCGCTTCGAGGAAGGTCTTGAGAAAACTGTTTTCGTGAACCTCGGCCTCGCGTTGGAAGTAGACCAAGCGTTGCCCGCCGACCTCCCGGTCGAGCGCGTAGCGCTGGCAGAGATGATCGACGGCGTTCGTGCCATCCGCGAGGCGAAAGCCCCGCCCGAGTCCGCGCACGGCATGAATAATGGAGGACGGGTTCGCAAGGTCGTTGGTGTAGTGGACGAGCATCTCCTCTGCGGCCTGCCGGGCACTCGCCTGATCCGCCGGAACGACCCGGGGAGGCAGGCTGATGCCCCGCGGCCTTGGCGAGGAGGTCCCGTTCGTCGAGGCGGGAGGGGAAGAACGGGAATCCGACTGACGCCAGAACGCCCATCCAGCCAGGCCCAGCCCCGCGACCGCCGCTCCCGAACCCACCCAGAGGAGACGGCGGCGACTTGGATCCGGAATCGGCCTGTCGGCCTCTTTTGTCGCCCGCTTTCCTCCGACCTTCTTACCGGCCTTCTGTCTTGCCATGCGCCTCCCTACCTCAGTTGTCTACTTTTCCACCTGGCCTGCCTTCGACCTGATGAGCGATTTGACAGTATGCCGGCTGCGGAAAGCTGTCAAGATACCCCGGACCCAGGAAGCCCGCTGTGCCAGCTCACACGGCAGGTCCATGCGTCAGGAGCAGATTGGACCATCGGTCGACGATCAATCGCCAGCCCGGGGGCAGGAGCGTGGTCGAACCATACTCGGTGAGGATGGCGGGTCGGGTAAGTGTCGCGCCGGGCTGGAGGGTGGCACGATCAAAGACCGGGAGATTCTCCCGTCTCCGCCCCAGATGGACTGGAGCCATCGCCAACGGTTCGGGAAGCGGAGCGAACCGTCCGGGCAGCTCCGCCTGGTCGGCCAAGGCCGGCTTCTCCGTCAACCCGATCGCCGAGATTCGCAGGCTGACGACCTCGACTGGGGCCGCCTCGTTGGCGTGACCATACCGGGTCCGGTGGCGAAGGTGAAACATCGCAACCGGGTCATCGGAAAAGGGGACCTCGAGCTCGTAGGACTGGCCGACATAACGCAGGGCCAGCGTGACGAGCAGGCGCAGACGACGATCGGAAAAGCCTTCCCGACCAAGTTCGGCGCGCGCCTCTTCGCGCATCTCCGCGACCATCTCATCGAGTCGACGCCGCTCGTCGAAAGGACGATCCTTCCAGCACAGAGCGGTCTGCATCACCGTACGGGAGTAGTCGCGCCGGACCTCCGCCAATAAGAGGCCCAGCGCTGAAAAGGCGCCTGGATCGATCGGAATCAGCACGCGGGGAAGATGCAACGATTCGGCCAGGGCAGCGGCATGGAGCCCCCCCGCTCCCCCAAAACTGACCAGGGTGAAGGCGCGTGGGTCGTGACCCCGCTCAACCGAGACAAGCCGCAGCGCTCGTTCCATATTGGCATTGGCGACACGGACGACTCCAAGCGCGGCCTCTTCCGCGGTAATGCGACGTCCAGCCAGCCGAGCCATCTCCTGGGCCAGGTCGGTCAGCGCGCGGCGGGCCCGCTCCGCGTCGAGCGATACCGCTCCACCCAGAAGACCCCGGCCGGCAAACCGACCCAGCACCACGTTGGCATCCGTGACCGTCGGCTCTTCCCCGCGTCCATAACAGGCCGGGCCAGGCTCGGCGCCGGCCGACCGGGGACCGACGCGGAGGGCACCTCCCTCATCGATCCAGGCAATCGAGCCGCCACCCGCGCCGACCGTGTGAATATCCAGGACCGGAATGGCCACCGGAACCCCGGCGATCTGAGATTCGTTGGTCGTGCTCGCCCCGCCGCGACAGACCGCGACATCGGTCGAGGTGCCTCCCATGTCGAACGTCAGGAGGTCCTCGATCCCTGCCCTGGCCGCCACCTCGACCGCCGCCACCACCCCGCCAGCCGGTCCGGAGAGAATCGTCCGTACGGGTTCCCGTGCCGCCGTCTGCGCCGAGATCGTCCCTCCCGAGGACTGCATGACGCGGAGTCTCTCCACCCGCTCCCCGCTGGCGGCCACCCTCTCCTCCAACCGCCCCAGGTAACGGGCCATCCGCGGTGCGAGATAGGCGTTGATCGCCAGCGTCGAGGTCCGTTCATACTCCCGATACTCCGGAAGGATCCGGAAAGAGAGCGAAAGGGGAACGCCGAGGTCGGCCAACCGCTCCTCGAGGAGCCGCTCGTGCACCGGATTGACGAACGAGAAGAGGAGCGAGACCGCGACGGCCTCCACCCGCGCGCGCCTCAACCGCGCCAGCAACCGTTCGATTTCTCCTTCGGTCAACGGCTGGCGAATGGCCCCATCCGCGGTGATCCGCTCGCGAACTCCAAATCGCAACTCGCGCGGGATGAGCGGCGCGGGTCGCTGGGCCTGCAGATTGTAGGGATCTGGTCTCGTCTGACGGCCAATCTCGAGAACATCCTCGAACCCGGCCGTCGTCACCAGCGCCACTCGGGCTCCCCGCCGTTCCAGCAGCGCATTGGTCGCCACGGTCGTCCCATGCACCAGCTCCAGGCGCTCGACCCCGGTGTGCCAGACGGCCACCGCCTGTTCCAGCCCTTGCAGAATGGCCTCCTCGGGCGCCAGGGGCGTCGATGGTATTTTGAAGACGATCCGTCTCCCTCCCGTCATGACGATGAAGTCGGTGAAAGTGCCCCCGGTATCGACCCCGATCCGCAGCCCCTTCCCGGCCCGCTCTCGCTTCCTGGTTGCCGCCACGCGATCTCTCCCTCCCTGCTTCGTTGCTCAGTCGAATTCACGATCCGCCTCTCCACCCCCAGACCTGGGAGGCGGGCCGACAATGGAAAATAAAAAAAGATGAACTCTGATCTCCCTTGCGCGTGTAGCACTCCGAGGTTCGCGTAGTGCGCTCGCCGCGAAAGTTGCACTCACTGGGGAATTTTCGTCGAGCGCATTACGTCGGATCAAGTGGCGGTCGGTCTCTTCCGGGCCCCTTTCGTCGCGGATGCTCTCCCCGAGAGCGTTGCTCCTGCTTGGCTTCTTCTGCCGGATCACCATCCAGGCAAACGGCCTGACGCCTGATCCTCTGCGCTGCCCGCACCCTCGTCATCGCGGCTCACTGTCGGGTTCACTCTCGGATGAATGACAGCATCATTCATTGCCAAAGCATCGTCAAAACCATCGTCGCGTCAAGGAACTGCCTGGATCGTCGGGGCCACCAGGTGAACGAGATGTCGCCCCTCGCCATCTTGATTCAGCCCCCCTCGCGAGTACAAACTATAACAGCTCGCAGAGCTCACCTCACCAGGCGCTCGAGAGTCAAAAGACCAGGCTCGACTGGCACACTCTGTAGTTGGCAAGCTCCAGTAGGTAATGAAGAATGACAACCGGCACCAGATGGACCCAATCGAGAGGGCAGCAGATCTTTTTCCAGAAGAAGACTGCACGTGAGAGGAACCCGTCCGTTCACCTCCTGGTTGGATGGGGAATGCGATGGTGGCCGGTGGTGGCCCTTCCCTTGTTGATTCTTTCCGCAATGATTTTGTCGAGTGGCTGGCTGGTGGAGGGGAGATCGAGCGAGGTCTCCACGCCGGACGACCCGGGAAGAGACTCCGGCACGGGATTCACGACCTTGCCACAACAGACAGTGTGGCGTGTTCGAAGGCAGGTGATCACTGGACAAGTCGCCCTCACCTTGCTCGAAGCGAATCCGGAGGATGACACACTGAGGGTCAACCTGCGCGTGTCGGAAGTGCGCAGTTCCCGTGACGACAGTTCCGCAGGCCAATCGGAGAGGGTCTCCCCCACTTTTGCGCAAGAGGTTCGTGCGCATTGGCAGAAGGGAACCTCCTGCCCCACGCTTCAACTGCGGATTCCCGCCGTTGAACTCCCCACGGAGAGCGCGCCGCTCCCGATTCCCTCCTTCCTGGTCAGGATAGAGGAGACAGGGACGGAGGTGCCCCAATTGCTCTGCAGCTGGACCCGGCAGATCAACGCCGGACGATCACGGCTTGGCATCCTTCGCGCCCTCAACCGGTCTCTCCTTCCCCCCGCGGAGGTTTCACTCACCCCGGAAATACCCTCTCCCAGGGTCGATCGGTGATCTCGATTTTTGATGTTGATCTTCGATGATTGAATCCGTAATCTATAGAACTTGTGCTGATGGTGCCCCGCCCGCACGATGACGATGACGCGGATCCAACCGGCTCTACTGGAGTCGATCACCACTGTGGCCCTGAACTCGGCAACAAGTCTGCCAGGCCAATCTTCGATAGACGGTACCACTGTGACCCAATTCTGCGAGCGGAACGAGATCTTCACCGGCGAGCAGAACCATTACTTTCGTACGGAGGCGAACGATTAGATGCGTAGGATCAAGACCATCCACAAAACTGTGAATATGCTTGCGCTGGTGGCAAGTCTCTTTTTTATTTCCCAGGTGGGCGTGGCACAAGAGAATGAGCAGCCAAAGCCAGTCGCGTACAGGACTGCCCCGAAACTGGTCATCGCCAAGCTGACCAACGCCGGAGTCGATACCTATGATGTACGGGGAAAGATCACCTTTACATTGACGGCCGCCAACAGCGACGACACCGTGGTGGGGACCATCGACTATACCATTCCAGATGATGCGCGCCAGCAGATCGCCACCCTGACCGGGCGGCCCCTGGCCAATGTTCAATCGTCCTTCCGCCAGACAGGAGTGATCGCCAACTTCCAGTCTGGAACCGGGGCGCCAGTGCTTCATCTCGATATCAGCCCGATGGAAGTGACGGTCAGCGGAGCCCAGCTGCGGTTCAATCGGATTGTCGTGGATGTCAATGGACGAGAAGGTGGGACCTCCGTTCGCAAGTACACACCGGAAGAGGTTGAGGTTCTCCTGACGGTCTGGGCTCGGCAGATCAACGCTGGACGACAGGCGCGAGGTGTCATCTCTCGCCTGAATCGTGCGATCAACGGCGAGCCCGAATAGGCTCACGTCCCGATTATCCAACAAGAATAGAGAGAGGGAGGGAGACAGGAGGGAATGGGTTGACGCTCATTGCCGATGTTGAACTCCCTCTCGCTGTGTCAGCCCACGAGACTGGCGCCGGGAAGAGCACGCAGGGAACGAAAGAGGAAGAGGATGGGATGAGCCGATGTCGACGATCGAGTGTCTGGGAAATAGTCTGGAGGACGACCTGGGTGCTCCTTGCCCTGACCGTGCAGACCTGGGCCCAGCGGGAGCCAGCGACTGGCGCCGTGATCGAGGGCTCGCTCGAAGCAGTGGAGGGGAGGCTGGTTCTGGCCGTGAGCGCCTCCCCAGGGAGACTGGAGACGCAGCGAGAGCCTATCCCCTTGCAAGTCCGGGTCTTTCTGGAAGGAGAGACGTCCGGACTCTCCGAAATTGGCACAGGAACCTTGCTCATCCTCCCCGGAACCTCACGTCGGCTCCCCCTCGTCATCGAGGAACCGGGCGGAGAAGTCCCGGTGCGGGCGACCCCGAGCACCTCTTCGCTGCTGACGATTCATCTTGGGGGTAAGCTGGTGCTCTATCGCCAGGGCCCACTGACCGGGACAGATCGACCTGCCATCGAAACAGCCCTCCGGCTCGAACGACGAGCTCCCCGGATCCCGCTTTTCAAAGAGGCCAGGACAAAGGCCGTGGACGCGTCCTCTGGCCCTCTCGAGGGGACAGACGTCTCCAACGGGAGGGCGGATTCGACAGCCGTTTCACTGGTGATGCGACTCCTCGCGGCGGAGACGGAGGAGGAAGCGGGCCAGCTGGTCGTCGAAGTGGCCGCGCCAGACCTGAGCGGCGAAGCCGTCTTCGAGATCGTGTGGCAAGGAAGACGCCGTCAGCAGCGTTTGCGGTTGGGAGTGTCGAGCAGCCTGCGGCTGCCCCTTCCCTCTTCGGAGGGCCCGCTCTCTGGCCTCTCAGGGGAGGATGGCTCGAC
>JBEIJP010000032.1:0-12425 GCA_040380245.1 Acidobacteriota bacterium
GTCCCCATCCTTCATCCCCAATCGCGCCATCGTCTGCCGCAACCCGGCCTCCGCCTGCTCGATCCGCAACCGCGCGTCGCGCTGATCGATCTGGGCGATCTCCTGCCCCGCTGTCACGAAGCTGCCAAAGTCGACCCGCAAGGCGGCCAGCTCCCCGGAAACCTGCGCCCCGATCACCACCTCTTCATCCGCCGCCAGTGTTCCCACCACCTCCAGCCCGCGCGGCCGCTCCCGTGTGATCGCCACCGCCGAGGCCACCTCCACCGGGCCTGCCGCCCCGGGCGCTGTCGAGGGACTCGGCTTCAGCGCCGCCTCCTCTCGCGCCGCCACTGCCGGCGCTGGCTGTTCCGTTCGATTCCAGAACCAGAGCGCCGCCCCTCCTCCCACCAACATCAGGGCGATCCCGACAACCCAACGACTACGACTCCCCGCTTCCCCAATTCGATTGCTCATACCCTCCCTCTCTCTCCCACTCCACACTCCTGTCTCTCCGTTCATCGATTCTCCCCTTCCACCTGGTATTGATGGTTCCACATCGAAGCCAGAAAGATCTCCGTAAACCGCTTCGCCGCCTCCCGATTGTCGATCCCCAACTGCTCCCGCGCCTGCCGCGCGAAGATCTTGTTCGCCATCCCGTGATAATCGACCATCCCGACAAACGCCCGCACCGCCGTCATCGCATCCACTCGCCGGTAGCGACCCTCCTCGATCCGCCGACCAATGAAATCTGCCAACGCCTCGAAGATCCGCGCCACATGGTTCTGGTAGAAAAGCTCCGACAACTCATGCCCCTCCAATGCGCTGTACATCAACAACCGCATCGCCTGCTCGTCCTCTTCATAGAACTGCAGAATCCCGTAGGCGATCGCCTCGAACAGTCCCCGGTCATCTCCGGACTCCAATGTCCCCTCGATCGCCCGCTGCAACGCCGCCCCCCCCTCCGTACAGGCTTTCCAATCGATGATCGCCGCGTACAGATCGCTCTTCGTCGCGAAATGGCGGAAGATGATCGCCTCCGTCACCCCTACCCCCTGCGCAATCTCCCGCGTCGTCGTCCCCCGAAATCCCTTGGCGGAAAAGAGCCCGATCGCCACCTCCAGGATCTGCTGCCGCCGATCCTCCGCCGCCATCCGCCCATGTCGCTCCGCTCTCCCCCCCTCCATTCCGACGCTTCCTTTCTTTTGCGAGTAAGCACTCACTTACTACCACATCGTGAGTATTATCACAAGTTCGAATTATGGGGGGAGGATAGCGCAGAGACTGTGGCAAACTTCTGTCGGCAGGGTCTCATTTCGATGGAGAGGCGAGAAAATGGAGGAGAGAGCAGACAGGGCGACCCGAAGTGCCGGAGGTTTTGCCTTTTGATTTTTTCACGTGCTATCCTGTCCGACCCGGGAAAGGGAGTCGAATTCAGAAAGAACAGAGCGGCAAGGAGCGAGCGGACAATCCGCAGAATAACGGGCCCAGGAACGAGCCCAGGAATGGGGAAGCATCCCCGGGTGGAGGAGCAGAGGTGAGCGTACTGGTAGGGCGAGAGACGCGATTGATCGTGCAGGGGTTGACGGGGAAGGAAGGCACCTTCCACGCGCTGCAGATGCGTGATTACGGAACCAACATCGTCGGCGGGGTGACCCCAGGCAAAGGCGGCACGACGCATGAAGGGATCCCGGTCTTCAACACGGTGGCGGAGGCGGTTGGGAAAGCGGGAGCGAACGCGACGGTGATCTACGTTCCACCTCCCTTCGCGGCCGACGCGATCATGGAGGCGGCGGCGGCGGGCGTTGCCCTCATCGTCTGTATCACCGAGGGGATTCCGGCGCTCGATATGGTCAAGGCGTACCAGTACGTGCAGTCCCGTGGAGTCCGGCTGATTGGGCCGAACTTTCCCGGGGTGATCTCACCCGGGAAGTGCAAGGTTGGGATCATGCCGGCGCGCATCCACCTCGAAGGGCGAGTCGGGGTCGTCTCCCGAAGCGGCACACTGACCTACGAGGCGGTCGGACAACTGACCTCCCTGGGCATCGGTCAATCGACCTGCATCGGAATCGGCGGAGACCCGGTCATCGGGACGACGCAGCGCGATGCCGTTCAGCTCTTCAACGAGGATCCGGATACGGACGCCATCGTCATGATCGGCGAGATCGGCGGAACCGCTGAAGAGGAGGCCGCCGCCTACATCCAGGCCCACGTGCGCAAGCCGGTCGTCGGCTTCATCTGCGGCCAGACCGCGCCGCCAGGGCGCCGGATGGGCCACGCCGGCGCGATCATCTCGGGCGGCAAGGGAACCGCCGCCGAGAAGATGGCGGCGATGTCCGCCGCCGGCATCCACGTCGTGCAGAGCCCGGCCGATATCGGCGCCAAGGTCCAGGAGGTTCTCCAGTAGAGAGCCAACTCACCCACGAAGAACTACGTCTCCCCGTTGAATTGGCCAAAATCAGACATCACCGATGGCTGGAAGAACCTCCTTCCAGCCATCTTCTTTTTGCTGGTGTCGCGTGGACGAAGATCCGGCGGAAGTCCTCGGTCAGGCGTCTGTCGGTCTTCCCTCGCCCTGCGCCGTTCTTTGATCCCATCAACCTGGGATCATGGTGGGTGATCAGCCTTCAGTCGGGCTGGTGAGAGCTGCCGATCTGGTCAGACCCTCACCGATCAAACGGGTTGATCGACAGGTATGTCAGCGGATCAAGGCAGGGGGGGGGAATTCTCCAGCAGTCGGGGAGGAGGAGGCCACGTAGTTGGATGTAGTTGGATGTAGTTGGTTGTCGCTCAACGCGAGGTGAGGCAGGCAAGAGCCGGAAGGCAGACCGGGAAGAGCTGAGCTCTTCCCGGTCTGGATCAGCAGCCAGTGACCTGTACCAGCCAACTGGATTACGGACGACGGGAGAAGCCCCCCCAGGGGAGCATACTTCCCTGGGCTGGCGTTGGCCTGGCGGGACCTTCAGCTCGACGCTTGGCGATCAGTTCGGCAAGTTCGGTCTTCTGTTGGGCGGTCAGCACATTGTAGACGGCATGCTGAGTGGCCATCTGGTTGAGAGTGAGGGCCTTCTGCAGCGCGACCTCTTGATCGACGAGGGCGAGGGCGGCTGCCTGATCGAATGTCCCGGTGAAGACGAGAGCCTGCTTCCTGGGTTGAAGCTTACGCAGCTCCTCGACAATCGGCTTCGACTCTTCGCGGGAACGCTCGACGATCGACTTGATCTGATCCTTCTGCGCGTCGGTCAGGTCGAGCTCCCCAAGGAACGGGAGCGGCCCGCCGGGACGAGGTCCCCCTGGAAATCCGCCCGGTCCAGCCCCCGGTCCAGACCCTGGCCCAGCCTGTCCCGGACGGATACCGGGCGTGGATGGAGTGCCGGGAGTCCCCGGCGTTCCTGTGCCGCCCGAGCCCGCGGTCGTGCCGGTGGCGCCAGGACGGGGTCTGATCTGGGCTTGTACCGAAACTGTAAGGATGCCGACGAGGAGGAGCCCGAAGGCACAGGCTGTCCAACGACGGCGGGTGATGTCTGGTGCGGTCAGTTGAGGAACGTAGTGGTTCATTGCGTTTCTCCCTCTCTTCTTTCCTGGTTTATTCCATTGGGCCCTGCGAAAGAGCCTGGAAATATGTGTCGCGAAGGGGGGGCCCCTTCAGTCAGTCACGATGGGGGACTTACCAGCGGCGAGGCCGGCCACCGCGCGGAGGCGCGGCCGGGCGCTCTCCGGTCGTTCGTTGAGCACGGGTCTCGGCAGCCCTGGCGACGCGATCGGCGAGCTTGGCCTTCTGTTCCGGCGTCAACAGGTTATAGACCGCGTGCTGGTTGGCAGTCCGGTTGAGGCTGAGCGCGGAGCGGAGTTCCGATTCCCGGTTGACGAGGCTCCGCACGGCCTCTTCGTTGAAGGTGTTGGACTGAATCAGCTGTCGGCGCTCCTTCTGCAGATCGCGGAGTTGCTTGAGGATCGGCCCGGACTCCTCGCGTGACCTCTCGCGCAGGGAGCGCATCTCCGCCTTCTGTTGATCCGTCAGATCGAGTTCACGAAAGAACTGCTGGGCCTCGGCACCACGTTCGCCGCCAGGTCCCATTCCGGGACGTCCCACTCGCGGCCGATGCCCCTGCGCGTCCGCTCCGATAGTCAGCAGCGTCGCCACCAGCAACGCCACCAATGCCGTCAGCCAAAAATGGATCGTTTTCATCGGTCTTCCCTCCTTCATTCCTTCATCCATTCCATCGTCTCCGGTCTCTGTCAGGTCTCTGTCGCCTGGCATCTCCGCTGTCGATCGCAACGGCGGTGAAAGGATCCGCCCGGGCTCACGCGTAGTGAGAAGGTCGCTCCTCCCTCCGACAAAACTCACTCTAGTCAGCGATTGTTAAGTGTTTATGATGTTCCACCAGATTTTTGTAAAGACGAACTCTCGATGGCTGTCGGTCCCTCTTTACCGACTCTTTACAATTCCGGGGAGAACGTCGATAAATGGCTGACAATTGGGGCCCATACTGACCCGGTTAACCGGACCATTGACCAGACTGGGCATAAAGGCGAACCGAGGAAGCCGCCTCGGCCACCTCAGGAGGAGGGCAAGAGATGAGTGAGCCGGCTGGCGTCGCACGAATCCTGTTGATCGATGACGACATCAAGCTGTGTCGGCTGATCAAGGACTATCTGACCCCGCTCGGGTATGAGGTGACGCTCGCCCACAGCGGGACAGCCGGGCTCGCGCTGGTGGAGAAGGAGCCCTTCGCGGCGGTGCTGCTCGACGTCATGCTGCCGGGGCGCAACGGCTATGAGGTACTCCGGCAGATTCGACAGAGCTCGACCGTCCCGGTCCTCATGCTGACGGCGATGGGAGACGAGGCGGACCGGATCGCCGGGCTCGAGATGGGGGCGGACGACTACCTGCCAAAGACCTTCTCGACGCGGGAACTCCTGGCCAGGCTGCGGGCGGTGACGCGTCGTTCGACCTTCAATCAAATGGCCACGCCCGGATCCGCCGACCCCGTCAAGGAGGAGGGGATCCGTGTGCAGGATCTGCGGCTCGATCCAGGTGGGCGACGGGCCTGGCTGGGGGAGCAGTCCCTGACCTTGACTCCGGTCGAGTATGACCTGCTGCTGACGCTGGCGCGCAGCGCCGATCGGGTCATCAGCCGGGAGCAGCTGCTCAACGAGATTGCCGACCGCAACTACGATGTCTTCGATCGCTCGATCGACGTCCATATCTCCAGCCTGCGACGCAAGCTGGGCGACGACGCACGCCACCCACGCTACATTCGCACCGTGCGCTCGGCGGGCTACATGCTGGTGCGCCATCCGGAGGAGTAGAACGCCATGCGGCTGCGCAGCTCTCTCTATGCCAGGATCCTGCTGATCGTCCTGCTCAACCTGGCAGTGATCGGGCTGCTGGTCGTCATTCTGCTCAACCTGCAGTACCGGCTCGACCCGGACCGTTTCTTCCTCGCAGCGCGGAGCAACAAGTTCGAGGTCGTCGCACGGATGATCGGGGACGATCTGCGCGAAGCATCGGCGGGGCAGATCGGGGAGTACGAGGCGATCCTCAAGCGATACCAGGAGACGTGGGGGGTCCAATTCCTGCTCTACGCCCCAACGGGAGTGCAGTTGGGAGGCCCGGCGACGCGGCTTCCGGCGCAGATTCGGCAGCGGGTGATCGGGCCAGCGGCGGCGGCAGGGCTGCGCCGGAACCGCAGTCCGGAGAGGCCGTGGCAACGTCCGCCTCCACCCGACGGCGAGTCAGGTCCGATGCCGGAAGGGCCGGCAGGCGCCTTGCGGGGACGGGCCTTCCCTTTCTCACGCAGCTTCCTCGGCCGCACCGAATCCCCAACGCGTTACTGGGTAGGAACGCGGATTGTGCTGCCAGCCCCGGCGGGCTCTGCGGTTCCATTTCGGGTCGCGACCCTGCTGGCCGTCTCCGATTCGTTCACCGGAAAGGGGCTCTTCTTCGACCTGCGGCCGGTCCTGACGCTGGCGGGTAGCGTCTTTCTGACCTCGATCCTTCTCTGGCTCCCCTTTGTGCGACGCTTGACCGGATCGATCAAACAGTTGACGCAGGCGACGGAGGAGATCGCCAATGAGCAGTTCACCGTCCGCGTCAGCGAAGAGCGACGGGATGAGCTGGGCCGACTGGGCAAGGCGGTCAATCACCTGGCGGTGCGGCTCGACGGCTTTGTCAATGGACAGAAGCGGTTTCTCGGCGACATCTCGCACGAGCTCAACACGCCGCTGGCCCGGATGCAGTTCGCTTTGGGGATTCTCGAAGAGCGCGCGGACCCGGCGATGCGTGGGTATGTCGAGGACGTTCGGGAAGAGGTGGTGCTGATGTCGCAGCTCGTCCAGGAGCTGCTCGCCTATGCGCGAACGGGGATCAAGGGAGTGGAGATCCCTCTCTCGCGCGTCGCCCTGCGCCCCCTGCTGGAAAAGGTAGTGGGGCGGGAAGCGCCGGGCCATCTCGTCCGGGTCGAGGTCGAGGAGGACCTCCACGTCATGGTTCAGCCAGAGCTGTTGACCCGCGCCATCGCCAACCTGATCCGCAACGCGCTCCGCTATGCCGGCGGAAGCGGCGAGATCGTGTTGAGCGCCTCGCAGTTGGCCCCGGACACGGTCGAGGTCCGGGTGCGTGATTACGGACCGGGGATTCCCGACACGGTCCTGGAGCGGATCTTCGACCCCTTCTACCGCGTCGAGCCCGATCGCGCCCGAACCACGGGAGGGAGTGGCCTTGGCCTCGCCATCGTCCGCACCTGTGTCGAGGCCTGCGGCGGGACGGTCAGCGCTCGCAATGCCCAGCCCGGCCTGGAGGTCATTCTCCGACTTCGGGGCTGATCCCATCCCCGCGAACCATGCGGTCTTCGCCTTTCGTGTCCGATTCCTATTCCGTCACGGGGCGGATCGATGGTACATTGTCTGGTCTGAGTTCTGGCAATACCAACTGTCATTCTGCATTCAGGATTGAGCGAGTGAAAAGACTCGACGAGGCACCCTCGCCGGTCGAGCCAGGTCATCAGTCCCCCGAGCGAGACCACGCCGAGGCGATTCGAGAATCTCGTTTTTGGTTTTTGGTTTTTGGGTTTTGGTTTTTGGTTTTTGGTTTTTGGTTTAAGGAAGAGAGGGCATGGAACAGGTACGGGAAAGTCTTTTGCAGTTGATCACACAGACATCGACCAACCTTCCACCGGATGTGCGGCAGGTGATGGCGCGTGCCACGGAGAGCGAGCACGGGGAGCGATCCGCCCAGGCGCTGCAGGTGATCGGGACCAACATCGACATGGCCTGTGACCAGGAGGGGCCGATCTGCCAGGACACCGGCTGGGCGACCTTCAAGATCAAGACCCCGATCGGAACCAACCAGCTGGTCCTCAAGGAGGAGATCCGGGCGGCCATGGCCGAGGCGACCCGCCGCGGGAAGCTGCGCCCCAACTCGGTCGACTCGCTGACCGGCAGGAACAGCGGAGACAATCTGGGGCCGGGTACCCCGACCGTCTACTTCGAACAGTGGGAGAACCCGGACGAGATCGAGATCAAGCTCCTCCTCAAAGGGGGCGGCTGTGAGAACAAGAATATCCAGTACTCGCTGCCGATGGAGTTGCCCCACCTCGGCAAGGCCGGACGCACGCTCGACGGCGTCCGCAAATGCCTGCTCCACGCCGTCTGGCAGGCCCAGGGCCAGGGCTGCAGTGCCGGGGCCATCGGGGTCTGCATCGGGGGAGACCGTGCCTCTGGCTACCTCGCCGCCAAGGAGCAGCTCTTTCGTACGCTCGATGACGTCAACCCCGACCCACAGCTCGCGGAATTGGAGCACTACATCGTCGAGACCTCCAATCGATTGGGCATCGGGACGATGGGCTTCGGAGGAGGAGTGACGCTGATCGGGTGCAAGGTGGGGGTGCTCAACCGCTTGCCAGCCAGCTTCTTCGTCTCCGTCGCCTATGACTGCTGGGCGTTTCGTCGCCTGGGCGTCGTCCTCGACGCGCGCACCGGAGAGATTCGCCGCTGGCTCTATCGGGAGACGCCGGCCCCGGCGCAGCCTGGCCCCGCGAGCAACGGCGGCTTCGTACGAACGGGGCGGGAGAAGGTCCTCCGAGCCCCCCTCCGTGAAGAGGAGGTGCGGGAGCTGCGGGTCGGGGATGTCGTCCTCGTCTCGGGAGAGATGGTCACGGGACGGGACGCCGTCCACGCCCACCTCATGACGACGCCCCCGCCGGTTTCGCTCGACGGCAGCGTCCTCTACCACTGTGGACCAGTCGTCCTGCGCGATGGAGAACGTTACCAGATCAAAGCGGCCGGTCCAACGACCAGCATCCGCGAAGAGCCCTACCAGGGCGAGATCATTGGCCGCTACGGTGTCCGCGCCGTCATCGGCAAGGGCGGGATGGGCCCCAGGACGCTGGCCGCGCTGCAGGAGCACGGCGCCGTCTACCTCAACGCGATCGGCGGCGCAGCCCAGTACTATGCCGCCTGCATCGAGGAGGTCGTCGATGTCCACCTTCTCGAATTCGGGATCCCCGAGGCGATGTGGCGGCTCCGTGTCACAGACTTCCCGGCCATCGTCACCATGGACGCCCACGGCAACTCGCTCCACGCCGACGTCGAGCAGGCGTCAGCGGCGATCCTGGCCACCCTGGGAAGTCCCGTCTTTTCGTAATCCCTCCCCCTTCCCTTCTCTCTCTGGGAGAGGGGAAGGGGACGCCTCGCGAGACAGATCATCGATCCCGACGAGGCCTCAGGGGCCTCCTCCCGCCTGTTTGGCCGGGGGTTGAGGCGCGTCGCAACGTTTTGTCAGAGCTGTTCGAGGGACTCCCGTCCCAACCCAACACCCCGCAGAGACGAGCGAGACCTCCCCCAGCCGGTCCGGAGGAAGGTCCGCCGGAAGCGCAGTAGAGATCGCACCGAAATCGAGACGGTACGATTCCCCAGGGACCGGAGCAACCGAAGAAGCCAGAAAGAGCAAGAGCGATCGTCATCAGACGACTGAGCCGGTCGCGTCGTTCCTTCCAGCTCCCCCAGCGTATCAACACCCGAGGAGGCATTCCGCCATGAGCACCATGATGAACACGCCGCTGACGATGTCCGTCCTGATGGATCGCGGACCGGCGCTCGCACCCACGGTCGAGGTCGTCACCCGATTCCGAGATCATATTCACCGCACCAACTATGGCGAGGTCGGGAGACGCGCCCGACAGCTGGCCAACGCGTTGCGACGACTCGGGGTCGTGGAGGGAGACCGCGTCGCCACCTTCGGCTGGAATACCTTCCGCCACCTCGAACTCTACTACGCTGTTCCGTGTATGGGTGCGGTGCTGCACACCCTCAACCTCCGGCTCTCCCCGGCTGACCTCGAGTACATCATCAACCACGCGGAAGATCGCGTCATCTTCATCGACGAGGAGCTGCTCCCGCTGCTCGAACGGCTTGCCGGAAAGATCCCGACGGTCCAGCAGGTCGTCGTCATGAGCAACAAGGGGACTTTTCAGACGATCCTCTCGCCCGCCCTCAACTACGAGACGCTGCTCGCGGCCGAATCGACCGACTTCTCCTGGCCGGAGCTCGACGAGAACGCGCCGATGGGGCTCTGTTACACCAGTGGCACGACCGGCAAGCCGAAGGGAGTGCTCTACACCCATCGATCCAACTACATGCATACCATCACCGGGGCCCTGCCAGACCTCATGGGGCTGAGCCGGTCCGATGTCGTCCTCGCGGTCGTGCCGATGTTTCACGCCAACGCCTGGGGAATGCCCTACACTGGAATGATGCTGGGGATCAAGCAGGTCTTCCCCGGACCGATGATGGATGGCCCCTCGATCTGCCAGATGATCCAGGACGAGAAGGTCACCTTCACCGCCGGTGTGCCGACCATCTGGCTCGGGGTCATGAACGAGCTGCGCCAGAACCCGGGCAAGTACGACCTCTCGAGCCTCAAGGCGATGGTCTGCGGAGGATCTGCCCCGCCGCGTGCGCTCATCGATTGGTTCGAGACTCACCTCGGGCTCGAATTCATCCAGGCCTGGGGCATGACCGAAACGAGCCCGCTCGGCACCGTCACCCGCCTCAAGCCTGAGATGAAAGAGTGGCCTCGTGATCGCCAGCTCGACATCAAACAGCGCGCCGGCATCGCCGCTCCCGGTCTCGAACTCCGCATCGTCGACGGAGAGGGCAAGGAGGTCCCCCACGACGGAACCTCGATGGGGCGACTCCTCATTCGCGGTCCCTGGATCGCCTCGACCTACTACAAGGAAGAGCCGACCTCCGACAAGTTCCCCGATGGCTGGCTCGACACGGGCGACATCTCGACCCTCGACAGCGACGGCTATATGGCCATCGCCGACCGGTCCAAGGATCTGATCAAGACGGGCGGGGAATGGATCTCCTCGGTCGATCTCGAGAACGCCATCATGGCCATTCCCGGCGTCGCCGAGGCCGCCGTCATCGCCGTCTCCCATCCCAAGTGGCAGGAGCGGCCCCTCGCCTGCGTCGTCACCCAGCCCGGGGTAGCGCTCACCAAAGAAGAGATCTATCGCCACCTCGAACCCTCGTTCGCCAAGTGGTGGCTCCCCGACGAGGTCGTCTTCATCGAGGCGATCCCGAAGACCAGCGTCGGGAAGTTCGACAAGAAGGTCCTCCGTCACCAGTTTGCCGAGTTCAAGCTCCCGGGGAACTGATCCCCCCTTCCAACAGACGAGCCCGCCAGAGGGGAGATCCCTCCCTGGCGGGCTCGCGTTCCTTTGGCGGCCGACAGCTGGTCCAGCCTCTTACTTGAGATAGGCGGAGGGGTTCTTCTTGACGGTCTCGACGCACCCCGCGCAGCAGAAGTAGACCATCTTGCCGTTGATCTCGGCCTTGAGGTCCTTGTTGACGGGGGTACCCATCACGGGGCAGGTCTCGATCCCGTCGCCCTTGCCCAGGAAAGCGGTCTCCTTCTTCTTGAGGTAGAGTTCGGGGTTCTTCTTGACCGGCTCGATGCAACCCGCACAGCAGAAGTAGACCGTCTCGCCCTTGATCTCGGCCTTGACATTCTTGTTGATCGGCTCTCCGGTTACCGGGCAGGTCTCGATCCCATCCCCCTTGCCGAGAAATTTGCCATCCCCTTGCGCCGTCGCGCCATGATGGTCTCCGTGGCCCGCATGCCCTTCCGGCTTGGCCATCGCGCTCACCGCCGCCACCTGGGCGCGGTAGCTCTCCTTGACGTAAGCGGCTGGGCTGGCCTTTGCTTTGGCGAGACATCCGCCGCAGCAGAAGTTGACCGTCCGACCAAAGAACTGGTCCTTGACGTCCTTGTTGGTGATCTTTTCCCCGGTCACCGGGCAGGTCTCCACCCCATCGCCGAGCCCTTTGAACTCCCCTTGGGCGAGGCCATTGACCGCCAGCGCGATCATCAGCATCCCTGCCATCATCACCGTCTTCATGGTCGTCTTTAATGTCGTCTTCATGGTTGTATCCCCTCCTCGAAAGAATTGATCAGCCAAAGTAATGGCCAAAATGGTACGGCAGGGACTGACGCCACCAGTGCCAGTCGTGGGCGACATCCTGTCCCCAGACGTCCAGCCAGTGCGGAATCCCCTGCCCTGCCAGGATCGTCGAGAGGCGTCGGGATCGATCCGGCGCTTCGTAGGATCCCTGGCCCGTAAAGATCAGGATGCGCTTCCCCCCATGCCGGAGGTGTTCTCTGAAGGTTCCTTCCAGCTGAGGCAGAAAGTCGACCGGATTGTGAAAGTAGACCTGCTCGCTGACGTGCCCATCGAGATAGGCACGAATATCGTAACTCCCACTGAGCAGCAGCGCCCCATCGTAAAGGTCTGGGCGCCGGAAGAAGAGGTTCGCCGCCAAGGTCGCACCGAGGCTGATCCCCATCACCAGCGGCTGGATCTGCCAGCTGCGACAATCCTGGCGGATGAAGGGCAGAACCTCCTCGGTAACGTACTCTCCGTATCGATGAAGCCACTCCACCCGCTCAGCCGGCGAGGCATGCCGGTTCATCAGCGCCAGTTGATTGACGCTGTTGATGGTGTAGAGCTTGACCCGCCCCTCGTCCAACCATTTCCGAAGAGCGTCAATCACGTGAAAGCGCTCGTATTCGAGGTAGTCGGCCGCCGCCGTCGGGAGCATCAGTATCGGAGTTCCATAATGGCCATAGGCCGCGAGGGGCATTTCGCGATGGAGTCGATGGCTGTACCAGGCTGTCAGATCACGGCGCATGGCTTGGGATTCTCCGGAGTACCCGCGCTTCCACGGGCTGCCCCGTGGCATAACAAACAAAAATCATAATACGTCTCGCCGAGCGCCTCTGGCAAGGGAGCGGTGCTTGCCGCATGGCGCGGATTGGTTTAATAGAGTAGAGTGGATAGGTGGAATAGGAGGAATAGGACGAATAGGACGGATAGGACGGATAGGACGGATAGGACGGATAGGACGGATAGGACGGATAGGACGGATAGGACGGATAGGAC
>JBEIJP010000033.1:0-12302 GCA_040380245.1 Acidobacteriota bacterium
CAGACGGTCGGTCTGGTGCACGCGGCAGTGGAGCGGGCGGGGGTGACCACCGTCTCGAGCACCCTGTTGCGGGAAGTCACGGAGCGCATCCGGCCCCCGCGAGCACTCTGTGTCCCGGCGCCGATGGGCTATCCCCTCGGCGCTCCCCATCAACCGGTGCGGCAACATCAGATTCTCGACGCGGCCTTCCGACTGCTTCCCCGGACGGACCTGCCCGTCCTCGAGGAGTTCGTCCCCTCCGGCTTGCCCACTGAACTCCTCCCATTCTCATGGCCCGAGTCGCCAGCCGATCCGGCCCCCTGACCGGACCTCTTCTGAAAGGAGTCTCCCTCCCGATGAGCACGCTGATCTACCGACCGGCCACCATTGCCGACGCCACGACGATCGTCGACTTCCAGTTGCGGATGGCCCTCGAGACCGAGGAGGTTACCCTTGACCCGGCGATCTGTCGCGCCGGCGTCGCCGCCGTCTTCGCCAACCTCGCCCTCGGCTGCTACCACGTCGCCGAAGAGAATGGCCGCCTGCTCGCCTCGACCCTCCTCACCTACGAGTGGAGCGATTGGCGCAACGGGGTCGTCTGGTGGATCCAGAGCGTCTATGTCCCCCCGTCCGATCGGCAGCGCGGAGTCTTTGCCGGCCTCTACCGCTACCTTCAATCGCAGGCCGTAGCCGATCCACTCGTCCGCGGGATGCGCCTCTACGTCGATCTTCGCAATGCACCAGCCCAGGCGGTCTACACTCGTCTCGGGATGAACGGGGAACACTATCGCGTCTTCGAATGGATGAAGGAAGGGGCCCTGACCGAGGGAAGGCCGATCGAGAACTGACTCCCGCGGGGGCGGAACTTCGCCCCGGTAACGATCCTCCTGGAGGGGGAACCGTCAAGATCCCGCTCTGCCTGAACCGTCAGACGACGGCTCCCCCGTCGACGGTGACCACCTCACCGGCCATGAAGCTGTTCCGATCGGAGACCATGAACGCCGCGAACTCGGCAAACTCCTCGGGTCGCCCATTGCGTCCCTTCGCCGCCCAGAACTTGTACATTCCAGAGAGGCGGTCGGGCAGCATCTCGGCCAGCTCGGTGTCGAAGATCCCGGCGGCGATCGCGTTGACCGTGATCCCAAACGGCGCTCCCTCCCGGGAGAGGCACTTGGTGAACCCGATCACCGCGGCTTTCGACGTCGCATAGTGGACGGCTGTCGGGAGCGCCCGAATCGCCCCGATGCTGCTGATGTTGAGGATCTTGCCATTGCGTTGCCGCAACATCTGCTTGAAGACCGGCTTGGTGACGTAGAAGAGGCTGTTGACGTTGGTGTCGATCACCTGGTGCCACGAACTCTCGGTCATCGTCGCAAAGTTGTCGGAACGGTTGATGGCCGCATTGTTGACCAGAATATCGATTCGCCCAAATTTGTGCTGTATCTCCCGGACCATTCGGTTGAGGGCAGGACGGTCTGTGACAGAGACCTTGAAGGCGAGGGCCCGCCGTCCCAGCGCCTCGACCCGCGCGACCACTTCCTGGGCCAACTCGTCCCGGGAATGGTAGTTGAAGGCGATGTCCGCCCCTTCCCGTGCGAAGACCTCGCACAATGCTCGCCCCAATCCACGGGATCCCCCGGTGATCAAGGCCGTCTTCCCTTCCAATAATAGGCTCATAAAACTCTCAGGATGGCTCTGCCGACGGCGCATCAGAACGGGCCGGCACGGAATACGAGATGAAATGGTCAATGTACCCAATCCCCGCGCCCTTTTCCAGTCCGCTACGGGATCCGGGGAGGAACGCGGGTCGAAGACGTGGCGTGCTATCCGTGAAAGCCGCCGGGGGAGGATTCGAGGGCCGTGGCAGGCCCGACGGGAGCGGGCAGGGGGGAGAGGGGATGGGCAACGATGGGTCCTTCCACTTTCTGCAGCAATTCCTGAACGATCCGCTGAGTGGCGTTCGGGACGGCCAGGCGCGAGGCCGCCCGCCGCATCGACTCGAGTTCCGCCCGATCGTGGGTCAGGCGACGGACGAGGGGGACCACCTCCCGCACGTGGCGAAGCAGCACTCCCGCCTGATGGCGGGCGATCAGGTCGGCGGTCCGGGACTCCTGCGGCATCGGCGGCGTGATCGAATCCGCAAGGATCGGGAGTCGCGAGGCGAGCGCCTCGAAGGTCGTCAGGCCGCCCAGCTTGGAGATCATCAGGTCTGCCGCGTGCATCAGCTTCTCCATGGCGTTGCTGTACCCGATCACCCGTGTCGGAAAGGGCGATCGCCGGGCCATCTGCTCGATCTGTCCCTGCAGTCGCTGATTTCGACCCGCAAGGAAGATCGCCTGCGCGTCCCGCAGATCCTCTCCCTCCCGGACCATCTCCTCATAGATCTGGGGGATGTTGCCGCCTCCCACCCAGCCGGCGTTGATGAAGACCGTGAAACGCTCCGGATCCAGACCGAGCTGACGACGAATCTCGCCGCGCTCCTCTTCGGGGCGGCCCTCAAACTTCGAATGGATCGGAATTCCGCAGATGCGGATCTTGTCGGCGGGGACGCCATAGTCGACCAGTTGCTGGCGTGCCTCCTCCGTCGCCACCAGGTAGAGACTGACCTCCTCGCAGGCCCAGCCGTGCCAAAACCCGTAGCACGGATCGGTGACGACCGTCACCAACGGGATCTTGTCGAGGAGGCCGAGGTCCCGCAGCGCCCGCCCGAAGAAGTGCTGCGTCATCGGATGCACCGAGATGAGAACTTGTGGGCAGTACTTCTCGAAGAGTTGCCGCACATACCGGGAGGTCAAGCGGTAGAAGAGGCTCGATTCGTTGGGCCGCAGATGCTCGATCGCGCGATAGTAGTAGTGGACAAAATCCTGGTGGTGGCGCAGGAGGTAGTTGTAGAGGTCCGCGAGCCGCCGCGCGAAGAAGTGGGACTCTTCGATCGCGCGGACGACCTTGACGAGACAGCCTTGCGCAAGCGAGCGATGAAGGCCGTCGGCGATGGCGGCGGCGGCGCTGGAGTGGCCTCCCCCCGTGTCCGAGGTGATGATCAGAAAGCGCGATGTCTTCTCCGCCGCCATTGGTGTCGTCTCCCGTCTGGCAGATCGCTTCCTGCTCCCGCGACCCTCGCCCCATCTTCCAACGTTGGTTCACACCGTGTCCCGCGCGGTCAATCTCCGCTCAGCACCGATCCCACCGTGTCGGAGGCGGGCAAGACCTGCCCCGAATCGGGGGGCGACGGCTTCAACTGCTTGAGCTGCCGCTCCAGCCGCTTGATCTGGATGAGGTGCTTCGGGTTGAAGGCGAGCGACGGGTAGTAGCAGTTCGATTCGTGCGTACAGAAACATCCGTTGCGGACGTGCTCGCGTCGAACCTTCATCTCCGGAGAGTTCCAGAGCGACCAGAAGTTCCAGTCGTAATCGTGGAGATTGCCGATGGGATCGAGATTCTCACAGCTGGAGACCGTTCCCTCGTCATAGATCACGCCGCCGGTCGTGCCGGCAAAGCAGCGCAACTGCGCCTTCTGGGTCTCCTCGGTGCGGGCGATCAGTTCGTGCATGTAGATGTCGACGGCCGCCTTGAAATGTCCGCCTTTGCCCTTGTAGTGGTTCTTGATCACTCCATTGCGGGAATCGTCATCGATCATCCCCGCCAGCCGGCGGTAGCGATTGAGGTCGATGTTGAGCTCCTCGGCGCGGGCCGAGGGTGGGCGAATGTAGTTGACGTTGATCTTGTCGGGTTTGAGATCGTAGCGGAGGAAGTCGTACCACTCGAAGATGCGATCCTGATTGGAGTTCATGAAGCAGGTGCAGGTCTGCACGTCGAGGCGGGGAATCTCCCGTTGAATGGCCTGGAGCTGGCGGGCGGTATCGATCGCCTTCTTCCAGCTGCCGGCCTTGCCCCGGATCTTCTCGTGGTCCTCTTCGAGGCCGTCGATGCCGAGCGCGACGGTGACGTTGAGCTTCGGGCACTCCTCGAGGATGCGGCTGACGTCCGGCATGATCCGTTGCTGGATTCCCCCGTTCGACATCAGGTAGACCGATTCGAGCTGGTTGTTTTCGTAGAAGGCACGGACCACTTCGGGAAGATCCTTGCGGGTGAAGGGTTCCCCACCGGCAATGATCAGGATCGGCAAGCGGCCCCCGAGGGTCTCGCTGATACGCGTCAATTGCGCGGTCGTCATCTGCCGCTTCTTCCGTGGCTGGTCGTCCAACTCCTCCGTGAAGAAGCAGTGTCGACACCGCATATCGCAGACAGAGGTGATGAGGATGTTGAGGATGACGGGTGAGGTCACCCCTCCCGCGAGAACGGTTCCGTACCGTTTGATCAATTCCAGATTGTAGTTCATACCACTCTTTACCGCGCTTGACCGCGCTCTCAAGGCATTCTGCCCGGACTTTGCCAATCCTTACCCCATCACCCAAAAGAACCACTCAGGAATTGGCGAAGATACCCGCCGCGTTGAGCGCCTCACTACGGAGATTCCTTTCGATTCTTGTTCGAAGAAACACACCATCGTATTAACCCGCTTTTGTGTAACAAAGTCAAATTGAACGGTTGGCCGGCCCGTCGATCGCTGGCCGATCGCGCGTGCCGAGGGCAACTCTGGCCGGTCAGAGAGCGGTCGGAGAGAGGAACCCGGTGCGTCTCCCCCCTTGCGTCCCGGTTGCGCAGTCCGCTATCTTGTCGCTGGGAGAGATAGTGGGCGTTGGAAGGCATCCCCAACACGGCATTTCGGCGCGCTCCTGCGATATGCAAGGCATGCAGAGGCCGGTCTCCCTCCGGTCTCGATCGGGGGAAGCCCGTGGCGCCCTTGGGCCTTTGGACCCCAGGGCCTTTGGAGGGGGATCTGTTCCGCCCAAAACCCGCCTGTGGCCTGCCCGATATGCCTCCTATGTTTGTGGAACGGTACGACAGGACGGTATGGAAGACACTCGCACGGACCTGCAGCAAGTACCTACGCGGGCGGAAGGCGCGCTGATCGCTCTCGCATTGATTTGGGGAACCTCCCACGTCGTGACGAAGAGCATCCTGGCCACGCATTCGCCATCGTTTTACACCACCATGAGGTTTGGGATCGCGGCGATCTGCTTTGCGATCCTCTTTGGCGGCCATCTCCGGCGTAGTCGACGGGAGGAGATCCGTCGGGGGATTCTCCTCGGGCTCTGCAGCTTGATGGGCATCGCCTTTTACGTCACCGGGCTGGTCTTTACCCAGGCCTCGAAAGCGGGTTTCATCACAGGGCTCTACCTCGTCTTCACTCCGCTGGTGGCGTTTCTCCTTTTTCGGACGCGACCGACCCGGGATCACTTCGCGGGGTTGCTGGTTGCGCTGGCCGGGTTCGCATTGCTCAGCTTTCCCAGAGGCCAGGAGACGGTCAACTGGGGGGATTTCCTGGTGCTGCTGGCCGCCTTCTCGTGGGCGACACACATTGCCGCGACGACCGCTTTCGCACAACTCGGAAACATTCGCGCGCTGGCGGCCGTCCAGGTGATGACGGTCGCGGTGCTGGCGTTGACGGCTCACCTCGTGCTGCGGGCGATGGGATGGGAGACCCATTCCAACCCGATCGATCGATCGTTTCTTTGGCAGATTGGGTACATGGCGCTGCTGGTGACCTTCACGGCGGCGCTGATTCAGACCTGGGCCCAGGGGCGGGTTCCCTCGACCCATGCCGCGCTTCTCTACGCGTTGGAACCGGTCTCGGCGGCGCTTTTCGCCTACCTGGCCTTCGGAGAGAGGCTCGGCTTTGCGCGTGGAGCGGGAGCCGCCCTCATCGTGGTTGGGGTGATCCTCTCCCGCACGGAGGGATTGTCCCGCATCCTGGGCCGCCGCGTCGCGAGACTGCCCGGCGATCTTCCTTCTTCGACCTGATCTACTCCAGTGATTGAGAGACGCCTGTGATCAAGGTCCTGATTGTCGACGATATCGAAGGGGTGCGGCGAATGCTCACCTATGCGCTGGAGGACGACTACGCCATCCTCCAGGCGACCAATGGTCTGGAAGCGATCGAGGTGGCGACGCGGGATCAACCGGACGTCATCCTGATGGATCTGGATATGCCAGTCATGGATGGAGTGGAAGCGACACGCCGCATCAAAGCGGATCCTCGACTGGCCCACATCAAAGTGCTGGCGGTCTCGGGACAGAACAATAGTGAGAAGGCCCGTCTGGTGGTCGACTCGTGTGATGCCTTCATTGAAAAACCTTATGCCATTCCGGACCTGGTCCTGGCGGTGCGTCGTTTGGCGGGTGAACCCGCTTAGGTGACTGCCCGGAGACCGATTCGCGTGGGGCAAGGAGGAAGGGATGGATGACCAGAGAAGCGACGAAGCGATAAGTCCGACAGAGCAGACGGAGCAGATTTACGAGCAGCCCGTGGGTGGGCCGCCGACCGGTCTCCTCGATCGAATGTTGGGAGTGATCGTCTCTCCTGGAGAGGCCTTCGCGGATGTCGCCCGGGCGCCGCTGCCGTATCTTCCTCTCTTGCTTCTGTTGGCGCTCACGGCTGGGGCGACCGCGTTCACTTTCGCCCGAATTCCGATGGATCGGATGGTCAATGAGCGGTTGCAGCAGTTGGTCGAGGAAGGACGGTTGACCCAGGAGCAGCTGGAACAGCAGCAGGAGCAGATGGTGGCGATGCGACCTGTCATGCGGTGGGTGGGACCGATCACATCGGTGGTGGCGATCCTGTTGCTGACACTGGCGGTGGCGGGGTTCGCGCGGCTGGTCAGCCTGATGATGGGGTATGAGAACCGATTCCTCCCCCTCTGGTCGGTGACCATCTACACGTGGCTGGTCACATCGATCTTCTCGACCCTCCTCTTTCTGGTGGTGGTCTTCGTCAAGCCGGTGGAGGAGATCGACATTGCCAACCCACTGGGCTCCAATCTGGCGGCCTTGTTGCCCCTCTTCGGCGTGACCGGCCTGCCCCGGTTTGTCACCTCCTTTCTCTCCTGGGTCGATCTTTTTTATGGGTGGAAGGTGGTGCTGCTTGGGATTGGCTATGCCGCCGTCACCAAACGATTTGCCACGTCGACCTCGCTTCTCCTCTGCGGAGCCACCGCCCTTCTGATTGCGCTGGGCGCGGCCGCCTGGTCGGCGGCCTTCAGCTGATCCCGCCTCGCAACCGAGGGGCGCGAAGCGTTCTGACAGGCGTGAAGAGCTCGGGAGACGGTCGCGGGAATCGATCGAAGAGAAGCAGAAAAGACAAGAAAAGACGAGACGAGACGAAATAAGAAAGGATGGGGGAGAGCCATGAGTCAGCAGAGAGTTGCGCGCAAGCCACCGGTCTATGACGTTGTGATAGTTGGATCAGGGGCAGCGGGAGGGACGGCGGCGTGGGCCTTGGTCAAGGCTGGGCTGCGGGTCGCCATGCTCGAAACGGGCGCACTGCGCCGTCACCTGCTCGACTTTCCCTATCACGAACCGTTTCCGTACCAGGATCCCTACAGGGGATTGAAGACCCCGCTCAACCAGAGTGACGAATACAAACAGCGCTACTCCCTGACGGGAAGCACGCCGGAAGAGCCCTACACGACTCCGGAGAAGATGCCCTACGAATGGTTTCGGGCACGGAATGTCGGGGGACGAACGATGTTCTGGGGGCGGTTCTCGAACCGGTTCAACGAGAACGACTTTCGAGCCTACTCACGAGATGGTCATGGCAAGGACTGGCCACTGACCTATCAGGATCTCGCCCCGTACTACGACCGGGCGGAGCTCTTCATGGGGGTCTGCGGCGAGAAGGAGGGGCACCCCGATCTGCCCGACAGCGACAATTTTCTGCCTCCGGTGGCCTACAAGTGTTCCGATCTGGCGATCAAGCGGGCGGCGGAAAAGATGGGGATCCGGACGATGCGCGTTCGGCGCGCGATGCTGACCAGGTCCCATCAGGGCTATCCGGCCTGCCACTACTGCGCGGGTTGCGACGATGGGTGCGAGACGCATTCGTTCTACAACTCCGCCTTCCGGCAGGTCGTGCCGCTGATCGAGAAGTATCCGCGCACCTTCACGCTGATCCCGGAGGCCATGGCCTACAAGATCGATCTCAACGCGCGCGGCCTGGCGAGTGGGGTGCGCTACATCGACAAGAAGACGGGACAGGATCGGACCGTGCGGGCACGCACGGTGGTGGTGGCCTGCGGTACGCTCGAGAGTACCCGGCTGCTGCTCCACTCCCAGATCGCCAACAGCAACGGGATGATCGGGCGCAACTTTATGGAGCATCTCGATGTCGGCGCGCAAGCCTACTTCCCGGAGCTCTTCGGGATCGATCGTGAGTCTGGAGACGGGATTGGCGGCTCCCACGTCATCATTCCGTGGTTTGGGTACTTCCGTCCCAACGAGAAGCGAAACTTCCTGCGCGGGTTTCAGATCGAGCCCTCGTCGCGGATCCGTATGCGTCCGGACAAGAACGCCAAGGGGATTCCCGGCTTTGGGAGCGACTTCAAGCGCGACGTCCGCAAATGGACCGGCGCCAGAGTCGTGCTCGCCTCGCACGGAGAGATGCTGCCCTCCGAAAAGAAGTATGTCGAACTCGACCCGGCGGTCAAAGACAAGTGGGGGATTCCGGTCCTCCGCATTCATCATCCTTGGGAAGAGAATGACTACGCGATGTTCCGCTACATCCGGCAGACGTATGAGGAGCTCTTCACCGAGGCCAGGGCGGTCGATATCCGACTACCCAAGCAGCCGGATACCCCGGGCCACTCGATCCACGAGATGGGAACGCTCCATATGGGCGCTGACGCCAGGACCTCCGTGCTCAATCAGTACAACCAGTCCTGGGAGGTACGGAACCTCTTTGTCGTCGATGCCGCTGCCTTCACATCTGGAACGCACAAGAATCCGACCCTGACGATCATGGCGCTCAGTTGGCGAGCCAGTGACTACATGATGGCGGAGATGAAGAAGGGGAGCTGGTAGACGGCGCGATGATCAGTCGAAGATGGGTCCCGTTGTGCCTCTGTCTGCTCCATTTCGGAGCGCTGCTTCTTCCAGCGCGGTCCCATCCTTTCGGCAACTATGCCACGGAGACAGATTTTTACCACTACTACGCGCCCGACGCGGCGCGGCTGATGGCGGGAGATTTTCCGGAGAATCCCTACCAGGGGCCGGGCTACCCGGCGGCGTTGGCGCTGCTGGCCAGGATCACCGGGCAGGATCTTTTTGTGGTCGGGAAGTGGCTCTCGGTCATCTGTGCGGTCGGAGCGGGTCTGTGGCTGGCCGTGCTCTTCGGGCGTCTTCTGGGGTGGGGCGGGGGCATCGGCGCCCAACTCCTCTTCATCGTCAGCGGAGAGGTTCCCCAGTTCTCGATCAATGCGGCAACGGACCTCTTCTTTCTGGCGATCTGCCTGGCGGCGCTGGTCGTCCTGCCGGGGGCGGGTCACCTGCTTCGGGAGGGAACGGCCAGGGTCGTACTGGCTGGCGCCCTGAGCGGCGCGGCCTATCTCACCCGGTACAATGGGCTGTTTCTGATCCTGACGTGTATCGCCGCGCTTCTCTGGATCGATCCGATCGCGCCGCGGCGGCGGCGTCGGCTGGCATCGATCGCCCTCTACCTGGCCTCCTGCCTGCTGGTCGCGACCCCCTGGTTCATTGCCAATACGGTCCATCGCGGCTCGCCTCTCTACAACACCAACTACCTCAATCTGGCGACCCAGTTCTACCCGGAGCTGGTGGCTGGCAAGACCAACCAGGACGGAACGCGGGCCCTGGCGGAGCGCTTTGGCTCCTTCAGAGAGGTCCTGGCCTACGATCCGGGGCGCGTCGCCCAGGTCTACCCAGGCACACTCGGGCAGAGCCTCTGGTACAGCCTGACGGGAGGGCTGGTTCACCCGCTGACGGGTGGGCTCGCCTGGGTGGGCATCGCGCTCTTTCTCTGGCGGCGACGAGAGGCGCAGGGGATGGTTCTTCTTTGCGGCGCCGGTCTCTACCTCCTGCTGATGGCGCTCAACCATTGGGAGACGAGGTACTACTTCTTCGTTGGGGCCATCTACTCGGGGATGGCGGTCCTGGCGATACAGGCCGGGGGGGAGTGGCTGGCGGCCAGGGGAGTGGCAGGGCGGTGGCGGGCGGGACGTCTTCTTCCGCTGGCGGTCTTCGGGCTGGTCTGGGTCCTCTCCCTGGCGCAATCGAGCACGGATCTTCGCAAGTTTCTGGCGGCGCAACCGTGGGAGGTGGAACGGGCGCGGGCATATCTGCGGGGCGTCCATCCGGCAGGAACACGATTGCGCATCGTCTCGCGCAAACCGCACCTGCCTTATCTGCTCGACAGTGAATGGGTCTTCTTCCCGCCGGTCAAGTCGCTCGGGGAGCTGGAGGACTGGGTAGCGAGGAACCGGATCGACTATCTGGTGATTGGTCGCCGGGAGCTGAAAGAGCGTCGGGAGCTGGCGCCGCTCGCCAGGCCCGAGCAGGCGCCCCCGTGGCTCTCACCGGCCTGGATCGATCCGGAGACGCGGCTGGTGCTCTACCGGGTCGGCCCTCCTGCCGCAGGGGCAGGGAGGTACTCGCCAGCGATCTCTTCCCGATAGTTCTGGATCTCCCGGGCCCGTTGCGCCTCTGTCCAGCCGAGTCTTGCCGCGAGGTGTGTGGCGACGACCTCCGCGGCGCGGAGCGAGTCCTCTCCCGCCAGCATAGCGAGGCGCGTCCGGCGCGCCAGCACGTCGGCCAGGGTCAGGGCCATCTCGTACTCGATCGCATAGACCACTTCGACCACGAGATCAGGCAGCTCGGAGTCGGGCAGGAGCGGCAGTCGCCACGACTCGTCCTCCCGCATCAGTTCGAGCAGGCGCGGAGTTTCTGACCCGTAGCGTTGGACGAGATGGCGGGCGGTGGCGAGCGGGAGGCGATCCTCCGCGGCGATCCGGCTCGCCTGGGACTCGAACTCCTGACGGCTCCACTCCCCTCCGCAGAGCGGCCGTGTCCGCGTCGTCACCGGGCTCGTCCCCTTTCTCCCCAGACGGCGCTCGGCGAGGTCGATGCCGTGCTCCGCCATGCGCCGGTAGGTCGTCAATTTCCCGCCCGCGATCGAGAGGACTCCATCGGCCGTCTCCAGAACCTCCTCTTTTCGGGAGATATCGGTCGTCTTCTGGACGCTCGGATCACTGATGAGCGGGCGCAATCCCGCCCAGGCGGTCAGGACGTCTTCCGGATCGAGCTGGGCGCTGGGAAAGTAGGCGTTGATGGCCGAGAGGATCTCGCGCACCTCCTCCTCCAGGGCCTGAGGGTGGTCCTTGTCTCCGGTAAAGTCTGTATCGGTCGTCCCGATGTTGACGCGCCCCTCCCAGGGGACGACGAAGTAGAAGCGATGCCCCGTCAGAGACGGGATCAGCCAGGCCCCCTCGACGGGCAGGCGATCGGCGGCGACGGTCAGATGAATCCCCTTCGAGGGGCGGACCGTTTTGGTCAAGGTCTTGCCCTCGCCGCCGGGTAGTTGCAAGGTCTCTCCCATCCAGACTCCGGTGGCATTGAGGACGATCCGTGCGCGACAGGGAATCTCGGCGCGATCCCCGGCCAGGAGGTCCCGCACGAGGACGCCCTCGACGGGCCCCTCTCCCTTTCGCAAGAACTGGCGGACCTCGGCATAGGTCAGGAGACAGCCTCCCGCGCGGTGGGCTGTCTTGGCGACCTCGACCACCAGGCGCGCGTCATCGGTCCGTCCATCGTAGTAGAGGAGGGCGCCGCGCAGTCCGCGCGGGTCGAGCCGTGGGCCAAACCTCAGCGCCTCTTCGCGGCTGAGCCGCCGATGGCGGCCGAATCCGTACCCTCCCGCCAGCAGATCATAGAGCAGCATCCCGGCTCGCATCTTCCACGGGTGGTCGTAGTTGCGACGACGGTCCGCGTAGATGGGGACGAGAAAGGGAACCGGCTCCGCCAGGTGGGGCGCAATCCGGGTCAGAATCGACCGTTCGACGAGCCCTTCCCGGACCAGGGAAAAGTCGAAGTGCTCGAGGTAACGCAACCCTCCGTGAAGGAGCTTGGTCGACCGGCTCGACGTTCCTGCCGAGAAGTCGCGTCGTTCGAGCAGGACCGTCTTCCAGCCTCGCCAGACGGCATCGAGCGCCAATCCCACCCCCGTCACGCCTCCGCCAATGACGCAGATGTCGAAGGTCTCTTCTGTTAGTCGCCGCAGATTGTGTTCTCGCGTCTGCCAGGAGAATTGCATGTTCTGTTCCCTCCAATGTAGTCCGGAAGGATATTCTCTTCCTGGCGCGTTTGCCAACGAATAGGGGAATAGGGGGAATAGGGGAATAGGACGAATAGGGGGGATAGGACCTATAGGACCTATAGGACGAATAGGGCCTATTGGTTCTATTGGTCCCATC
>JBEIJP010000034.1:0-12220 GCA_040380245.1 Acidobacteriota bacterium
CCAAATTTTTTTTCCAACAGAAGACCCGCAAAGAGTCGACCTGCACGCGTGGGAAGGGGAGGAGGCGCTGGTTACGTTTGGAGTCAGAAAGGACTGGGGGCTGGGAAAGGAGGAGGTGATCCGGCGTCAGACGGTCTATGGTGAGAACCGGCTTCCGGAGGGACGAAGAAGAGCGGCGTGGCGGATTTGGGTGAGTCAATTCTCGAATGTGGTGGTGGGGTTGCTGGTGGGAGCGGCCGGCATTGCCTGGTGGACAGGGGGGCGGGGAGAGAGCCTGGCGATTCTGCTGGTGCTGGGGATCAACGCGGGGGTCGGGTTTTTGACGGAGTGGAAGGCAGGACGGGCGTTGGAGGCGTTGCGACGGGAGGTGCCGCTGCGGGCGCGGGTGCGGCGGGAGGGGCGGGAGGAGGTGGTCGAGGCCTGGGAGTTGACGCCGGGAGACATCGTCCTGGTCAGCGCGGGAGACAGAGTCCCGGCGGACGTGCGCTTGTTGGAGGCGGTAGGGCTGGGAGTCGAGGAGGCGAGCCTGACAGGAGAGAGCGCACCGGTGACCAAAGGGGCGGAGGCGGTGGCGAGAGAGACTCCGATGGCGGAGCGGCGATCGATGCTCTATATGGGGACGACGGTGGTCGCGGGGCGGGGAGTTGGGGTCGTCACGGCGACGGGTGGTCAGACTGAATTGGGGCGGATCGGGCAGCTGGTGGCGGAGACGGAGGAAGAGACGACGCCGCTCAAGCAGCGACTGGATGAACTGGGAGAGCGACTGGTCTGGTTGGTGTTGGGAATCGGCGGGGTGGTGGCGATCGCGGGGTGGTGGCGAGGGGACGGGCTCTGGTTGATGATCGAGACGGGGATCAGTCTGGCGGTGGCCGCGGTTCCGGAGGGGCTGCCGGCGGTGACGACCCTGATTCTGGCCCTGGGAGTGCTGCGGATGTCGCGAGCCCGGGCGGTGGTCCGCCACCTGCCGGCGGTCGAGGCGCTTGGACGAACCACCGTCATCTGTGCCGACAAGACCGGGACGCTGACGCTCAACCGCATGGTGGTTCGGGAGTACAGGCTGACAACGGGCCAGACGCTGGTCATCGCGGGAGAGCAGTGGCGAGAAGAGCTGGGGGATCGATCCGGGCTCCTGGGGAGGGCGCTGGAGGTGGGAGTGCTCTGCAGCGAGGCGAGCTTTCATCGCGAAGGAGATGGTCCAGCGAGCGTAGTGGGAGACCCGACCGAGACGGCACTGCTGGAGGTGGCGGACCGCTGTGGGATCGGCATTGGCGAGCTGCGCGCGCGACAGCGCAAGATCGGAGAGGAGCCGTTCGACGCGCAGACGCGGCGGATGGTGACGGTGCACGAGCTTCCGGAAGGGGTGCGCCGGTTCTGCCTCAAGGGAGCGCCATCGGTGGTCCTGCCGTTGTGCGATCAGGTCGCCTCAGCCGCCGGGAGCCTTCCCTGGACGGAGGCGGCGCGGGAAGAGATGGACCGGGCCAGCCAGGAGATGGGGGCGAGGGCCCTGCGGGTGCTGGCACTGGCGGAGAAGATCGATCCGGCGATCGAGGGCCCAGCAGTGGATGGGCCCGCGCGTGGGCAGGATGGGGGATACACCTTCCTCGGGCTGGTCGGGATGCTCGACCCGCCGCGGCCGGAAGCGGCGGCGGCGATTGCGCAGGCGCGAGCGGCCGGCATTCGCGTCGTCATGCTGACCGGGGATCAACTGGACACGGCGCGGGCGATCGCCAGGGAGCTCGGATTGGGAACGGGGGGAGATCTGCACGTGCTCCACGCCCATGAATTGGGGACGGAGGAGAGGCCGGAGATCTCAGCGGTGATTGGGAGTATCGATGTGGTGGCGCGGGTCTCGCCCGAGGATAAGCTGCGGATCGTCGTCGCGTTCCAGGAGGCCGGGGAGATCGTCGCGGTGACCGGGGACGGCGTCAACGATACGCCGGCGCTGAAGCGGGCCAATATCGGGATCGCCATGGGAGCGCGCGGCACGGAAGCCGCGCGGGAGGTCGCCGATATCGTGCTGCTCGATGACAACCTCTCGACGATCGTGCGCGCCGTCGAGGGGGGCCGCACGATCTATGCCAACCTGCTTCGCTTCGTGCAGCTGCTGCTCTCGGAGAACCTCGCCGAGGTGCTCTTCATCTTCGCTTCGATTCTGCTTGGCTGGCCGCTACCGCTGCTGCCGCTGCAGATTCTGTGGGTCAACCTGGTGACGGATCTCTTTCCGGCGCTGGCGCTGGCGGTCGAACCGCCGGAAGCGGACCTGATGCGCCAGCCCCCGCGGGATCCCGGGGAGTCGATCCTGAACCGCTCCTTCTTTCTGCTGATCAGCTGGCAGGGAACGCTGCTGGCGGCGCTCTGCCTGGCCGCCTACGGCTGGTCGCTCCAGGTGTATGGCGCGGGCGATCACGCCCGCACGATCGCCCTGATGAGCTTGATTGGGTGCCAGGTGGGGCATCTCTTCAACTGCCGTTCGCGAACGAGGTCGGCCTTCGAGGGGCTCTTCCGTAACCGATGGCTCTGGTTGTCCCTGCTGCTGGTGGGACTTCTGCAAGGGTTGGCGATCGGGTATGCTCCGTTGGCGGAGATGCTGGGAACGGCGAGATTGCTGCCAATCGATCTGTGGGTGGTGGGGGCGACGGTCTTGCTGCCGATCCTGGTGGTGGAAGGGGTCAAATGGGCGGGGCGTCGTCGAAGAGGATGAGTGGGAGGAACCGGGCATCTTGCCCTCGGTTGGCAACGGTGGTATAAGCAGCGACAGTCGCATGTCTGATCCATTTGGCAAACTGAGAAGCTGAGAAGCTGGAAAGACGCCGGTTCGGACTGTGGATCAACGACATACTCCTGTCATTTTTTGATTCTGATCCGACACAGATCGATCCGTTCGAGTGGCTGCGTGATCGAGTGGGTTGCCAACGCGAAGCGAGCGTGGGGATCGAAGGAGGATTGGATCGGAATCGCTGTCTCGATCATTAATGGGTCTCGCCGAGGGCCTCGCCAGGGGTCCTGCCAGGGAGACAAAACGGGCAGACGGAAGGGAGCCTGCGAAGTGAACGGAAAGAACCGAACAATCGTGTGGGGAGGAGGGCTGTGGATCGCGGGAGGGATCTTCCTGCTCGCAGCCGTGGGAATTGGAATGGGCGGACGGGCAGCGGCCCAGAAGGCAGCCTCGCTCGCCCCCGTCGCGGATTGGTTGACCGATGGAGGGGACATCGAGCGGACGGCGTGGCAGCGCAACGAGACGCTGCTCTCGACCGAGAGCGTGCGTTCGATGAAGATGCTCTGGCGAACACGACTCGACAATGAGCCGCGGCAGATGCACAACCTCCTGCCAGTCCTGATCGCGGGCCGGGTGACGACCGAGCGGGGTCCGAAACAGATTGTCCTGGTGACGGGTGTCACGGACAATCTCTACGCGCTCGACGCGGAGAATGGGCAGCTGCTCTGGCATCACAAGTTCAAGACGGACTGGACGCCCCCTCCGGGAGGCGGCCGGGGAGCTGGCATCCTCTGTCCGGGTGGCATTACCGCGACGCCGGTGATCGGCCCGACGGAGACCCCTGGGAAATATACGATCTACGCCGCCGCCTGGGATGGTACGCTCCGTCGGCTCAACCTGGCCGATGGCAAGGAGATCGCCCCTCCCGCCAAATTCATGCCGCCGAATGGCAAGCCGTACGCGCTGAGCCTCCGTCAGAACGTCATCTACACCCATACCGCGCAGGGCTGCGGAGGGAATCCGAACATGGTCTACATCTACGACCTGGCGACCGACAAGGTCGGGACCTGGGGCCCCGCTGGAGGCGGGATGTGGGGGCGGACCGGCCCGGCGATCAGCTCTTCCGGCGTGCTCTATACCGGCACAGGGGATGGGCCGTGGGATCCTGAGAATGGCGTCTATGGCAATGGAATCATCGGCGTCCGCCAGAATCCGGAGACCAAGGCTGGGGAGCTGGTCGATTACTACGGACCGACCAACGCGGAATGGCTCTGGAAACGGGATCTGGATATGCAGGTGACGCCGGCGATCTTTCGCTTCAAGGGTCGCGAGCTGATGGTCGACGCCGGGAAGGAATGTGTCGTCTATCTGATGGACACGGAATCGATTGGGGGAGACGATCACCGCACTCCGCTCCACCGCACCCCGCTGATCTGCAATGAGGAGGTCAACTTCGCCTCGGCGGGAATCTGGGGATCGATGGCGACGTGGGAGGATACGGATGGGACCCGCTGGGTCCTGACTCCCTTCTGGGGACCGAAGCACTCGAAGTTTGCCGCGCCGATCGAGAATGGAACCGTCAAGTACGGAGCCATCGCCGCCTTCAAGGTGGCGGAGAGGAACCAGAAGTGGACGCTCGACCCGGCCTGGATCTCGCGCGACATGAATCGGGCAGAGCCGCCGGTCATTGCCAATGGGGTCATCTTCGCTTACGGCAGTGGAGAGGATACGGACCAGGCGGCCTTCGACATCGGGCTCGCCTACAACCATGACTCCTCCTACCGGATTCGGAATTCGAAGAAGGCCGTGCTCTACGCGCTCGACGCACGGACCGGGAAGGAGCTGTGGAACAGCGGCGATCAGATCGAGTCGTGGGTGCATTGGGGAGGGCTCTCGGTGGCCAATGGCCGGGTCTACCTCAACACCTTCGACGGATATCAGTACTGTTTTGGCATTGAGCAGGCAGGGGACCAGTCCGCATCGGTCTCTCCAGGAGGGAAACGATGAGGAAGCGACAGCTGCAATTGACGAGTGGAGCGGGATGGGCGGGACTGCTGATCCTGCTCTTGAGCGGGACTGGATGGGCGCAGACACCGGGACTGGACTGGTTGACAGACAGTTCGGACGCGCAGCGATCGGCCTGGATCCGCACGGATCAGAAGATTTCGATCGAGGGGATGAAGCGGGCCGCGGGTACGCCCGACCAGTTTCAATTTCTCTGGAAGATGAAGGTGGCGAATGCTCCACGGCAGATGAACTCCCTGATGGCGCCGGCGACCCTCGACCGGCTGATCGGGTACCGTGGCTTTCGCATGCTGGGCTTCTTTCCCGGGAGCGAAGGGAAGATCTTTACGATCGACACCGACCTGGGCCGGATGGAATGGGAGAAACAGCTGGTCTCGGCGGTGCCGTCAGGGCGGGGAACGCTGCAGTGCCCGGGGGGGATGACGACGGGGATCGTCCGCCCGATCCTTCCGCGCATCCCACCCGTGCCCAACTATGGAGGACGGGGACGTCGCACGCCGGGAGTCAGCGCGGTGGGAGCGCCCGGAGCGGGGGGAGTGACCCTGGCCAATGTCCGGCCCAATCCACCGGCGCCGCCGCCATCGGCGCAGCCGGCAACCCCGCCGCGCGCCAACCCGGCGAACCCACCCGGCGGACAACTGGGGGCAGGCCCCTTTCTGATCCATGCCTTGACAGGGGACGGGAAATTTCACAGCCTGCACCTCTCGAATGGAGCCGAGTACCAACCAGCGGCCGCGTTTCTGCCGTCGGGGGCCAATGCGCACGGGCTGATCGTCGTCGATCAAGTTGCCTACGCCGCGACCACCGGCGCTTGTGGCGGTGCGGCCAACGGGATCTGGGCGCTCGACCTGGAGACGAAGCAGGTCCGCAGCTGGCCAGGGACGGTCGCGGGAACGGCCGGGCCGGCGTTCGATGGGACGGGAACGCTCTACGTCGCGACGGAGGGTGGTGGAGAACGGGGGGGCCAGATCGTTGCCCTCGCCCCCAGGACGCTGGCGGAGAAGAGCCAGTACACGCCCGGTCCACAGACGCGCTTCGCCTCCTCGCCGGTTGTCTTTGAGCACAAGGGGAAGACGCTCCTGGCGGTGGGCAGCCGCAATGGCCAGGTTCACCTGCTCGACACGTCCAATCTGGCTCGACCACTGACGGTGACAGCCGCGGGAACAGCGGACTGGTCCCCCGGTGCGCTCTCGAGCTGGCAGGATCAGAACGGCGTCCGTTGGATCCTCGGAGCGGTCGAGGGAGCGCTTCCGCCAGGATTTAGCGGCCCGGCCTCAAAGGGGGCGGTCGTAGCCTGGAAGGTGGAGGAGAAGGAGGGGAGCTACTCGCTGACTCCCGGATGGGCCTCGAAGTCCCTGCCGTCCCCCTTGCCTCCAACGATCATCAACGGGGTGGTCTTCGCCGTGGCGAGTGGGGAGTTTCGACCCGCCCAGCCGCGGGTTCCCACCGCCACGCGGGTCGCCCGCGCCTCGAACGCCATCCTCTACGCGCTCAATGGGCAGACCGGCGAGGAGATCTGGAACAGCGGGACGACGATCCGATCCTTCACCCGCGGCAACGCCGTTGCCGGGGGGATGAGTCAGGTCTATGTCACGGGCTACGATGGAACGATCTATACCTTTGGATTCCCCATGGAACATTGATAATCCACAGGTCGGCCCTCCCCACGCCTGCCAGCGGGAGGTGTGGGGAGGGGATGACCGGCCGTGTCAAAGGGGAACGAATCTGCAGGGGAAGAGACAATGACGAGACGACGTCGAGGAGGAAGAGGGTTGTTGATGCTGGCACTGCTGCTGGCGACAGGGTTTGGTCTGGGCGCTGGATGGGGGCAGGGACCAGTCCTGCCGGATGGCCCTGGCAAAGTGGAGACGCAGAAGCTCTGCGCCCAGTGTCACGAGATCGAGAAATCGATCTCGCCGCGGCAGGACAGGGCGGCGTGGGCAGGAACGGTCGAGAAGATGGTCTCCTTTGGCATGCGCGCGAGCGATGAGGACGTCCGAACGGTGATCGAGTACCTGGCGCGCCACTATCCAGCCGACGATGTCCCGCCGATCCGGGTCAACACGGCAACGGCCATCCAGTTCGAGAGCGGGCTCTCGCTGCGGCGATCGCAGGCGCTGGCGATCATTCGCTATCGCGAAGCCAACGGCAAGTTTCAGTCGGTGGAAGATCTGCTGAAGGTCCCGGGGATCGACGCGGCGCGGGTCGAGGCGAAGCGCGACCGTTTGATCTTCGATTGACGAAGTCAGAGATGGAAGGGAGCGTATGGGGGAGCGGCCAAACAGGAAATCCCGGTGGGTCGGGTCCGGAGTCGTCGGCGCCCTGCTGCTGGCTGGGTGGGTCTTCGCGCAGGCGCCGCAGAATTGCGCCGACGCGCTCTCGGCCCTCGAACAGCGTGTCGAGGCGCAACGCAGGATCCTGGTCGATTGGGCGGGGCTCACCCGGTATGGCAGCCAGAACGCCGAGACACCAAAGCCGAAGGCCGATGAGGCCCGGGTCATCTTTCTCGGAGATGAGATCATCGAGCGCTGGTCGGAGGAGGGACGCCCATTTTTTCCCGGCAAGCCCTACCTCAACCGGGGAATCGCGGGGCAGACGACTCCCCAGATGCTGGTCCGATTTCGCCAGGATGTGATCCGGCTGCGTCCAAAGGCGGTCGTCCTGCTGGCTGGGGCCAATGATATTCTCAGCCCCTACGAGCCGATCACGCAGGCGATGACGGCCGAGAACATCACGTCGATGGTCGAGCTGGCCCGCGTCAACCAGATTCAGGTCGTCCTCTGCTCTCTTACTCCCATTCACGATCGCCAGCGGCGCCAATCGCTCGTGCGCCCATTTGGAAAGATCATTGGGATCAACAACTGGCTGCAGAACTATGCGAAGGAGAATGGCCTTCCCTTCGTCAATTTCTATGAGGCAATGGCCGTCGGGAGGAACCTCCGTCCAGAGCTGAGCGAGGATGGCAGACTCCCCAACGACGCAGGGTATGCGGTCATGACCGGCCTGGTCGAGTCGGCGATTGCCAAGGCGATCGCGAGTTCATCCGGCGGATGAGGAGGGGGGAGCGTTCTTCCCCCAATCTTTCTGGATCGGTTTGGATCTGTTTCAAGGCACACAAGCGTATTGGAGGAGAGATCCGATGAGTGTATCAGGAGCAACCCGTAACACATTTCCCAAGGTCCACAACGCGACCTGGCCAGGGCTGGTCGGCAAAGGGGGACCGGACGCCGAACCGGTCATTCCGTTCGAGACGATGCTGGCCATGACCGCGGCGGCAGAGGTCAATGGCCAACGGTTCGATGGAGTCGACATCTTCCTGTCGCTTCCCCACACGGACATCGACTCCTCGGACGATGAGTTGAAGGCGCTGGCTGATCAAGTGGCCGCGCACGGACTGGTCATCGGCTCGCTGGTGGCGCCGGTCTGGGGCCCGACGGGCGGCGGTTCCGCCATGGGCTCGGCCGAGGAGCGGGCAGCGTTTCTGACGCAGATCCGCAAGTCCTGTCGAATTGCCCGCCGGCTCAATGACCTGGGAATTCGCTCCTACGGGGTGATCCGCGTCGACTCCTCGTGCAGCCCCGCGGATTGGGCAGCCGATCCGGCCGGCAACTCGCGAAAGATCGCCGAGACCTTTCGCGAAGCCTGCACAATCGCGGAGGATCACGGCGAACGCCTGGCGGCCGAGGGGGAGATCTGCTGGGGTGGGATGCACAGCTGGAAGTACCTCCACGAACTTCTCGAGCTGGTGGGACGACCGGAGACACTGGGGATCCAGGCCGATATGGCGCACACCATGCTCTTCACGCTCGGCTACAACGCACCCGAGCATCGCCTGCTGCCGAAAGAGTACGATTGGAGCGACCCGGAGGTCCTCTACCAGGCAATGGGAGAGATGACGCGTGCGCTACGCCCCTGGGTCAAGGACTTTCACGTCGCCCAGAACGACGCAACGGTCAAGGGATCCGGCTCCCACGACAAGACGGGCCGCCACTGCCTCCCCAATGATCCGAACGGCAAGATGGACATCGTCCGCGCGGCCGGCCTCTGGTTGCGGGACGAGACGGGAGCGGTCACCCGCAGTACGCGCCATATCAACTGGGATGGCTGCATGTTCAGCAACGAAACCATGACCAACCCGCAGACCTGGAACGACATCCTCGCGGCGATGCTGGCGGTGCGGGACGCGCATGGGTGGTCCGAAAACGGTCACGCTTGAGGAAGGGGAGAGCGATATGACAAAGAAGCCATTGAGGGTCGGCCTCATCGGATACGGATTTATGGGACGGGCCCACTCGAACGCCTTTCGGCAGGCGGGCCGCTTCTTCGATCTTCCCTTCCAGCCGGTGCTGCAGGCGGTCTGCGCGCGGAACGAGTCGCGCGCCAGAGCCTTCGCGGATCGATGGGGCTATGGGTCGATCGAAACCGACTGGCGCGCGCTGCTGGCTCGCCCGGACATCGACCTCGTCGATATCGCCAGCCCGAACGACACGCACGCCGAGATCGCCATCGCCGCGGCGAAGGCGGGCAAGATCGTCATGTGCGAGAAGCCGCTCGGTCGCAACACGGAGGAGTCTCTGGCGATGACGGAGGCGGTCGAGGCAGCCGGTGTTCCCAACATGGTCTGGTACAACTACCGTCGGGTGCCAGGGGTCATGCTGATCCGCCAGCTGATCGACGAGGGGCGCTTTGGGCGAATCTTCCACTACCGTGCCAAGTTCCTGCAGGACTGGACGATCTCGCAGGACCTCCCGCAGGGGGGAGAAGGGCTCTGGCGGCTCGACGTCTCGGTCGCGGGAAGCGGCGTGACGGGGGATCTGCTGGCGCACAACATCGACACGGCAATGTGGCTCAACGGTCCGATCGTCGAGGTCTCGGCCATGACCGAGACCTTCATCAAGGAGCGCAAGCATACCCTGACCGGGGAGGTACAACCCGTCGGCATCGATGACGCCAGCGCCTTTCTCTGCCGCTTCGAGAACGGATCGCTCGCCACCTTCGAAGCGACGCGCTACGCGCGCGGCCACAAGGCCCTCTACACCCTGGAGATCAACGGCGAGCACGCGTCAGCCAGTTGGGATCTCCATGACCTGCATCGGATCCAGTACTTCGATCACCGCGATCAGGGGATCGTCCGCGGTTGGCGAAATGTCCATATCACGGACGGAGACCATCCGTATATGGGCCACTGGTGGGTGCCAGGGCTCCAGATCGGCTACGAGCACAGCTTCACGCATCAGGTCGCCGACTTCCTCCAGGCCCTCGGAGAGGGCCGAGCCGCCGCCCCGACCTTCCGCGATGGGTTGGCCACCGACCGGGTGACCGACGCGGTCCTCAAATCTGCCCGCACTCGCCAATGGGAGACTGTCTGAATGAATGCCAAGAAGAGATCCGCGATCCTACTTTCTCTCGCCCTGCTCGGCCTGCTCTGGTGGGCCGGCGGAGGAGCCACCACCGCCCAGCAACCGCGACCAGCGGGCCCGCCCGGTGGGATTGCCCCCCTGGCGATCCAGGACATGACCGGGTTTGCTCCCATCTTCGACGGACAGACGCTGCAGAATTGGGATGGTGATCCCAGCTTCTGGCGGGTCGAGGGCGGAGCGATCGTGGGGCAGAGTACGGCCGAGCGCCCGCTGCGTTCCAACACCTTCCTGATCTGGCGCGGAGGGCAGCCGGCCAACTTCGAGCTGAAACTCGATTACCGGATCGATGGAACCAATAGCGGAGTCCAGTATCGCAGCGTCGAGATGCCTACCGCCGGGAAATGGGTCCTCAAGGGCTATCAAGCCGACATAGACTTTCAGAACACCTATACCGGACAGCTCTACGAGGAGCGAGGCCGCGGATTCCTCGCCATGCGCGGGCAGCTGACCTGGCTCCAGCCTGGCCGCAAGCAGCTGCTGGCCCTCCTGCGGAGTGGGGACGATCTGAAGGGGCAGATTCGGATCGGGGATTGGAACACGATGCACATCCTTGCCCACGGCCATCGGCTGACCCACCTGCTCAACGGTCATCTGATGGCCGAGACGATCGATGACGACGCTTCGGCGCGTGCCGCTGCCGGGCTGATCGGATTCCAGATCCACACCGGACCGCCGATGAAGGTCGAGTTCCGCAACATCGGATTGAAGACGCTTCCCAGTCCCTAAGCGGGAAGGTGGATCGAAGCGGACTTTGGCAGGATGGGCGATCGCCAGACGGGCCAGAGAGGGATCAGCTCCCCTCTGGCCCATCGCTTTTGTGGCCATTCCGAGAAGGGCACTACCGTCCAATGACGAGGACACCCCACGGGCTGCCCGTGACCGGAACCTCCTTGACGATCTGCTGGCGCGTCAGATCGATGATGGAGACGGTGTTGGAAGGACCATTGGCGGTGAAGAGAGTCTTTCCATCGGGAGAGAGCCCCAGCCCCCACGGGCGGACCCCGACCTCAAAGGAGGCGGTTGGGCGGTTGGTGGCGGTGTCGATGATGAAGACCTGGCGCCCGCGCCCGGTACTGACATAGAGCTGACGCGCATCGGCGGAGAGGACCAGCCCCATCGGCTTGATCTTCCCGGGCTCGCCGAGGCGAATCTCCTCCAGTTTGACGTTGCGCACCGCGTCGAAGAGGACCACCGTGCCGTCATTTTCGGCGTTGACGTAGCCCCGTTTCCCATCCGGCAGAAAGACGATATTGCGGGGACGACGACCGACCTTGAAGGTAGAGATCCGTTTCCGGGCGGCGACATCGATGACGGAGAGGGCGGCGTCGGCCTCGTCCGTGACGTAGACGCGGGAACCGTCCGGGGTAAGCGTGACCCCTTCCGGCTCTTCACCGACCTCGACGGTCGCCTCGAGCTTGCCGGTGGCGATGTTGACATAGCTCATCCCCGCCGCGTCTTCGTTGGAGACGAGGATCGTCTGGCCATCGGCCGTCACGGCAAAGTTCTCTGGATCGGAGCCGCCGTCGAGGACACGGACGAGCCGATTGGTCTCGACATCGAAGACGCCGATACCATCGGCGCTCTTGTCGGGCGGCGGGAGGGTGCTCTCATCGACCCCCGGCGGGGCCGGCGGAGAACCGCTCAAGGCGACATAGATCGTTCGCTGATCGGGGCTGGCGTGAATACCGCGAGGCCGCTTGCCGAGCGGGACGGTCGCGATCACCTCCCAGGTCGCGCCATCGATGACGCTCAAATCTCCGGTCGACTCATTGGTCACATAGACACGGTATCCGGACGTCCAGGGAAGATTGGGGCGGCTCGACGCCTCCCCGGCCGCCTCCTTCTGGCCTGATCCAGGTGATCCGGGCGATCCGGGCGATCCAGGCGCCTCCCCCGTACGACATCCGGGGAAGAGGAGGAGGGCGAGCCCCAGCAACAAGAGTGGTTCAGTTCTTCTGCTCATCTTACGACTCTCCTTGAAATCGAAGGACCATCTCTGAAGCGCCGCTCGGATCGACGGTGACGCGCTGCTCGATCCGGCCAAGCGCTTCGTGCCAGG
>JBEIJP010000035.1:0-11954 GCA_040380245.1 Acidobacteriota bacterium
GATCCTTGGGCCGTGAGTGCGGGGAGTGACTGTTCGAATTCGTTCAATTTGTCGATCGACCGCGGAACTCCCACCCGCGAGACGGCGAGCAGGAGCGTGCTGGCGCGATGCTGTTCAAACTCAAGCCCCTCGATCAGCTTGAGTGTCGAGAGATGCTCATCGACCAAAGCGGCGGCTTGCCGCCGGATCTCCTCCGCCTGGTTCAACCCCAGCCAGGCAAGCAACGCCAGGGTGAGGATGACCAGTGAAAATCCAGCCGTCAGAATCCAGAGCGAGCGATTGGTCGTCTTGGCCGGCATCTTCAACCCTTCCCATTTATTTTGACTGATTCATCTTGAGCAACCCGTCCTGGTCGACTCATCATAACCCATTCATTATCAATATTTTGACTCAGCCGAGCATTCCGGCCTTAAAGATTTTACCAGCACTGGCGACTTTCCCGCGACATCCCTGAAAATAGGCCGTCCGACTCCCCTCCTGAGGGGATACTCCGGTAATCTTCCAACCGGTATTCTTCACCGCGTTCGGAGTCGTTCTTGAAAACAACACGTTGAGGGGGGGTTGAAAAATGGATGACGCAGCAGGTGAGAGACAAGGCAGCTGGAGAGACGACCTGGCCTCCGGCTTTCTGGTCTTTCTGATCGCGCTACCGCTCTGCCTTGGCATCTCGATGGCCAGTGGGTTTCCCCCGGTGGCTGGTATCTTGACCGCGATCGTTGGCGGGATGTTGACCAAATTTCTTGGCAGCGCACGGCTGACCATCAAGGGGCCGGCCGCCGGACTGATCGTCATCGCGCTGGGCGCCGTGACCGAATTGAGTCAGGGCGATCCAGTCGGCGGGTACCGACGTGCCCTGGCGGTTGGAGTCGTGGCTGGCATCTTGCAGATTTTGCTGGCCGTGGCGAGGACCGGCGTGGTGGGCGAGTTGATGCCATCATCGGTCGTGCACGGAATGCTGGCGGCAATTGGCGTGATCATCATCTCGAAACAGACCCACACCCTTCTCGGGGTGACGCCGACGGGGAAAGATCCGCTTCACCTCCTGGCGGAGATTCCGCATAGCCTGACGCAGATCAATCCAGAGGTCTTTCTGATCGGGTTGATCTCGCTGTTGATCCTTTTTGGCGTACCGCTGATCCGCAGCAAGTGGGCCAGGAAGATTCCCGGACCAATGCTGGTTCTCGCGGTCGCTGTCCCGCTCGGATACATCTTCGATCTCCGTGACGAACACAACTATTCACTATTTGGCCAGGTCTTTCACCTGGGACCAAAGTATCTGATCCGCCTGCCGGGCTCGCTGCTCGGCGCGCTGTCTTTCCCGGACTTCTCTCAGATCCTCAGTGGAACATCGATCAAATACATCATCATGTTCACACTCGTTGGATCGATCGAATCCCTGCTGAGCGTGACGGCCGTCGATTCGCTCGATCCGCAGAAACGATCGAGCAATCTCAACCGTGACTTGCTGGCAACCGGCGTGGGAAATACCATCGCCTCGCTGATCGGCGGGCTCCCGATGATCTCGGAGATCGTCCGCAGCAAAGCCAATATCGACAATGGGGCGAAGAGTTCCTGGTCCAACTTCTTTCACGGAACGTTCCTCCTCCTCTCTGTGGCGCTGATTCCGGGATTGTTGCAGCAGATTCCGCTCGCGGCACTGGCGGGAATGCTCATCTACACGGGTACCCGGCTCGCTTCACCGAAAGAGTTCCAGCACGCCTACCGGATTGGTCCAGAGCAGTTGCTCATCTTCGTGACCACCTTGCTCGTGACGCTGATGACCGATCTTCTGATTGGAGTTGGAGTCGGCCTGATCTTCAAAGTCGGGATCCACATCTTGAACGGCGCTCCCGTGAAGAGCCTCTTCCGGAGCATTATGGAAGAGTCCAGAGATGGCGAGACATTGGTTCTAGAGGTGCGGGATGCCGCCATCTTCACCAATTTTCTTGGTCTCAACAGACGATTGAAGACGGTTGAGCCCGAGATCAAGCGGGTGGTCATCGACTTCGCGAATGCCTGGGTAGTGGACCACACGGTACTGTACAAACTCGAAGGGATCGCCAACCGCTGGGAAGGTCGCGAGCTGATTCTGACCGGACTCGACAATCACGCTGCGGCATCGAGCCACCGGCTGGCGACAAGGCGACGCGTCCAGGAGGAGGTGGTCTAGGTATGCGTGCGTCGATCTACGAAAATCCCTTCGACGATGGCTTGAGCCTGGCGCAACGGCTGGAGAAGGCGATTGGCGAGGCGGCCCATCTTCTTCCGACCCAGGGACCGATCGGTGTTTTCATCCATCACAATACCTTGCACGCGTTTCAGCACCTGCCATTCGAAGAGGCGGTGGTCGAAGCATCGAAGAAGTTTGGCACGGAGCCATATCTGACCGAGGCCCGCTACCAGCAGGAAGTGAGACGCGGAAGAATACGGATCGAGGATATCGAAGCAGTGCTCGACGCCGAGGCCGACGAAACGATCTGGCCGCGCACCTTGACCCGACGCCAGCTGCGCCGGGCCTTGATCTGGCCTGGTCCGCGGCCGTTCTCTGCCGACAATATCGAATGGTTGATCGAGGAGGAGTGCGTCCTGGAAAGGCTGCGGGGCGACCTTGCACCCGAGACAATCGAGGCCATCCGGGGGGGGAGCCACGAAGAGGAGTCGCAACTGGCCCACAACCTCTTCTCTGCTTGCCATCGACGCCTTCCCAAAAGAGTTGAGCATTCGTCCACTCTCCCGGACCGGCCCGGTGTGGGGCTGCACTGGCTGACGGGGGTCGACCTTGACCAGGTGATCCACCCAATCCTGATTCGCCTTTCCTCCGTCTATCTCGATCAGGGGCAGTCTTACTGGCCGATGCCCCGTTCCGAAGAGGGCTTCTACGCGACAGTGCGGGACCTCTTTGGACAACGGGGCATTCACCGACTCTTTCCTGAGGAGCGCTATCTTGTCGGGCTTGGCAGAGAGTTCAGGAAGCAGCGGGCGCTCAACCTGACCGCTCTCGAAACCATCACCCAGATCCTGGCAAGGTTCAAGATTGCCGAATCGGAGTGGGAGCACTGTGTCGAGGCCGAGTTGAGAGCCCTCCCTGGGTGGGCCGGGCTCTTCCACCAGCTCGAACTTGACCCGGGACTGGCGCCTCACACTCCGTGGAGATCGAGCCTGGCTGACTTTCTTGCTGTGCGGCTGACATTGACCTGGGTCGCCTTTGGAAATATCTGGCAGCAGAGCGGTTGCAGAGGGTTGGGCGAAACTGCCTGGAGACAGCCACGAAAGGACGATTCCCCATCTGGAAACCTGGGGCACCTGGCAAGAGTCGCGCGACTCTTTGACGCGGTCCAGCTGCTTGGACTCTCGGCGGGGCAGATGAACTCTCTTCGTGAGAGTGAATTTCAGAAACTGACCAGTGAGATCGACCTCTTCCACGAGACGGAGCGAAGGCGCATTCTGCACCTGGCGTACGAACGACGCCATGAACTCGAGGTTCTCGCGCCGTTGAAGACGTATCGGGAGAGCCTCGACCCCGCGCGATTTCGACGCACCGTCTGCCCCAAGGCGCAGATCTTCTTCTGCATCGACGAGCGGGAGGAGTCGATGCGGCGTGCGATCGAGGAGCTGGAGCCGGAGGTGGAGACATTTGGCGCGGCTGGATTCTTTGGTGTGGCGGTCAATTATCGGGGACTGGACGATCCGCACGGTGTCGCACTCTGCCCAGTGGTCGTCAAACCACAGCATGCGGTCATCGAGCGCCCAACGAGCGAGGATAAGGGAGTAGACCAGAAGAGGCAACAGCGAAGGCGCATCTGGGCGACCCTGTTGCAGACCAGTTTCAACGGTTCAAGGACGCTCCTGAGAGGCTGGATCGGGACCATCGGGTTTGGCCTTCTTTCTCTCTTCCCACTGCTCGGGCGCACGCTCGCACCACGACGAATGGCCGTTCTCTATCGCTGGCTCGAAGACCGTTTTCTGCCTACTCCGAGTACAGAGCTGACGTTGATGCGGTCAGAGGAGGATGGCCAGGAACTGACCGATCAGCTGCTCGTCGGCTTCTCGATCAAGGAAAAAGCCGACCGGGTCGCGGCTGTGCTGCGACCGGTTGGATTGACGCATGAGTTCTCGCGGCTGGTGGTCATTCTTGGCCACGGATCGACCTGTCTCAACAATCCGCACGAGTCGGCATACCACTGTGGCGCATGTGGAGGGAGACGCGGGGGGCCCAACGCGAGGCTCTTCGCGGCGATGGCCAACAACCCGCTGGTACGTGGCCGCCTGCGCGAGATCGGCATTCAGATCTCGGATGAGACCTGGTTTCTGGGAGGGGACCACGATACGGCAAGCGACCAGATCACCTTCTTCGACGAGGCGGATGTTCCGCTTTCACATTTTGACGATCTGATCTTCGTCCGCCGCGTCCTGGATGCCGCGCGAGCGGCCAATTCGCTTGAGCGCTCACGGCGGTTTGAGTCGGCCTGGGCGATCAAGACACCCGCGTCGGCGCTGCTTCACGTCCAGGAACGGGCCGAGCATCTCGCGGAGCCACGACCAGAGTGCGGGCACGCGACCAACGCCGTCGCCATTGTCGGACGTCGCAGCCTCACTCGTGGCCTCTTTCTGGATCGGCGGTCCTTTCTCATCTCTTACGATCCGACCACCGACGAAGTCCCCGGCGAGGAAGGTCGATCGCTCGCCGCGCTGCTTGGCGCGGCTGGGCCGGTCTGCGCCGGGATCAATCTTGAATACTACTTCTCCTATGTCGACAACGAGCGGTATGGCTCGGGAACCAAGCTTCCACACAATGTGACGGGTCTGCTGGGCGTGATGAATGGACAGTCGAGCGATCTACGCACGGGACTTCCCTGGCAGATGGTCGAGATTCACGAACCGGTGCGGCTGCTGTTGATTGTCGAGAGCACACCGGAAAAGCTGCTCAAAGCGGCATTTCAAAGTCCAATCGTTCGTGAGCTGATCGAAAATCATTGGATCCGAGTGGTGACCATCAACCCTGACCACGGATCCTTCCACGTCTATCGCCATGGTGTTTTTGAACCATTCACAAGCCGTCTGGAGGAGCTGACCACGGTCCACTCATCCCCAGAATGGTTTCTCGGAAAACTGGATCATCTGCCGATCGTTCGTGTGGCGGGTCAAGGGATTGGCTAGCCGCTTCTGTCCCGAAGATCCCGTGATGGTCAGTCATCCTACTGGAACGTCAAGAGTATTATGGAACTGATGATTGGGTTGATTCTGCTACTGCCCGGGCTGACCACGGCGACATTGGGTCTTGGCTGGCTGGTTGGCTTCAAAGTGTCGGAGCGGTTGATCGCCCGGCTGACGGGGAGCTGCTATAGCCTCGCCACCGGCCTGGTGATCATTCTGGCGGGATGGATGGTCCACCAGGACCTTCGGTACGTCCGTCTCTCGGCTGGGAATTGGTTCGAGGTGCACACGTACCGGTTTCCGCTACTCTTGCAGATCGATCGACTTTCGCTGCCATTGATCGCGCTGAGCGTCATCCTGGTTGGCGTCATCGGAGCCTTCTCGCAGCGATACATGCATCGGGAGGGAGGCTACCTACGTTTCTTCTTCCTGCTCAACCTGTTCGGGTTTGGAGTGTTGCTGCTCTTTCTGGCAGGCTCGTTCGATCTGATGATCGCCGGCTGGGAGCTGGTCGGTCTGACCTCTGTGCTCTTGATCGGATTTTTTCAGCAGCGCAACGATCCGGTGAGAAGTGCGCTGCGCGTCTTTCTCATCTACCGTGTCTGCGATATTGGCCTGCTGACCGGCGTAGCCATGCTCCACCATTACGTGGGGGCAGCCACGGTCGACCGGGTCTTCACCCATCCCTGGCCGGACGGGGCCTCGTTGCTGACGGGTGGACAAGCAACGGTCGTCGGCCTGCTCTTTCTACTGGCGGCAATGGGAAAGAGCGCACAGGTTCCGTTCTCCGGATGGTTGCCCCAGGCGATGGAGGGGCCCACTCCATCGAGTGCGATCTTCTACGGAGCGCTCTCCGTGCACGCGGGAGCCTATCTGTTGCTGCGCGCCCAACCGTTGATCGAATCTTCCATGACCGTCTCGGTGGCGGTGGTCACAGTCGGACTTCTGACGGCGATTCACGGAACGATGATCGGCCGAGCCACGGTGGATGCCAAGACCTCGATCGCCTACGCCTCGATGGCGCAGCTCGGTCTGATCTTTGCTGAGATCGGCAGTGGATTGGAATGGATTGCCCTGCTCCACCTCTCGGGTCACATCGTCGTTCGCACCTTGCAATTTCTGCGGGCGCCTTCGATGCTTCACGACCATTACCGGCGCTACTCCGCGGCAGGCGGCGAGCCGACGGCAACGGGCGCTTATTTTGAGCTGCTGATACCGGCCAAGCTGCGGGTCTGGCTCTACCGCCTCGCCCTCGAACGCGGCTACCATGATGTCGTCCTGGAACGGGCAGTGGTTGGCCCACTGGTGCAACTCTCTCGCTGGCTGCGCGAGATCGAGGATCGCCTCGCCGTCGCGCTCTTTGGACCAGCCAAACGGGCAACTTATCAGCTCGGTCAGATGGGACGGCACAGTCGTCCGGTATCCCGTCAGGCGGAACTGGAAGAGCGAGTCCAGACCTGTCCGCCACGGACCAATGTTAGGAGCGGAATGGAGGGCGCCGATGTCTGAGCAGCTGATGTTTCCATGGGTCAGTGTCAGTCTACTCTTGCTGAGCGCCTCGACAATTCGAGTCCACCGGATAGCAGTCCCCGAGGCGGCAAGACGCGCCACCGCCTATGCGATGGGCACGGTCTTCCTGTTGTTGGTTGCGGCTGGAATCGAGATCGAACGGTCCGGCGGGGTTCCGCTGCGCGAGCCGCTACCGGCATGGGGACAATGGGCCGTCCTCGATTCTCTCAATGGGCTCCCGCTGCCACTCTATACCGGACTGGCTCTGGGAATGGTCGTCCTCGCGCCACGCCGCAAAGTGACCGCCGCATGGCTGGTGGGAATTCAGATGGTAACTCTGACCACGGTTGTCGCCTATGCCACCAACCATCTGGCACTCTTCGCCCTCGCCTGGGGAGCCTCGTTGATCCCCTTCTTTGGATCAGGCTTCTTCAATCGAGAGACCGGGGTGAGGATCCCCCGGGGCGCGCGGGCGATCCTTTTGACAAGCGCCGTGCTGGTCATTCTGGGCGCCACCCTGCTCGCGCTCGGAACGGAGTCGGTTGAGTGGTCGGCCAGACTCAGCCTTGGACTGGCGCGACACGGAAACTCGCCCCTCCTCTACCTGGCCTTCGCGTGTTTAATGGGGGGAGTCTTTCTGCGCAAAGGGCTCTTTCCTTTCCATACCTGGGTCACGCGATCGTTTGAACAAGGTCCCCTCATCCCGTTGACGTTGCTCTTCAATGGCCATTTGGGGGCATTTCTCATCGCGAGACTGGGTGTGCCGGCCTTTCCAGAGATCGCCTCGGCGGCCTTGCCGCTGCTTGGAGATCTGGCGCTGCTGACCGCCGGCTACACGGCCATTCTCGCCCTCAGTGAACGACAACCACGGCGTCTTCTGGCGCTGCTGACGATCAGCCAGTCCTCTTTTCTGGTGGTTGGATTGGAGAGCACCCATCCTGACGCGATCACGGGAGCGCTGGTTCACTGGCAGGTGGTGGTCGTCGCGACCTCGATTCTGACTGCCGTGTATACCGGGCTTGAGGCACGGTTGACCAGGCCAATCGATGGCCAGGAGTATCTTGGACTGGGGAAGACGGCTCCAAGATTGGCGGTCTTTTTTCTGATCAGCGGACTGGCCCTGGTTGGGCTGCCGCTGACCCTGGGGTTTCCCGCCGAGGATCTGCTGCTTCACGGCACCCTCGAGACCCACCCGCAGCTGGGCATTGTTCTGCCGATCGTTACGGCCCTGAACGCGTTCAGTGTGATGCGGCTCTTCACCTCTCTCTTCCTTGGCCAACCAGGACGGGCGGCCCTGGCGATGACCGATGCCCTGCCACGCGAGCGTTGGGTCTTGACCTTGGCGATCCTCTTTCTGGTTCTTGGGGGGCTCTACCCTGGAATCTTTGTCCATCTGCCGGAGCGTGCGGCGAAAAAGTTGATCCTTTCGGGCGAGCGGGCTGGTCACCCCACTCCCGCAGCCGGAGCGGATCACGGAGCAACGAAAGAGAAAGAATGAGAACTTTACCTGGAATTGGTCTAATGCTACTGACCGCGGCTATTCTTTCGAGCGGCGGCGGAGTGATGGCGCAGAGTGCTCCCCCCCGCGAGGACCACCAGTTCTGGAGCGAACTCCAGCTGACGAAACACGTCAATAAGAAGCAGGACATCGTCCTCTTTGGAGTCGTCCGACTGGGTCGAAACTGGCAGCGTCCTGTCGATGAGCGATTCGGCGTCGGGTATGCCTTCAAGGTCAATCCCCATCTGACGATCATGCCGACCTACCTCCGGGTCGAATACCAGCCGTATCCGGGAAGGATCATCCACGAGGAGCGGCTCATCCTCAACGCTACTCTCAAGGGGAATCTGGGGAACTTCGTCTTCACCGACCGGAACCTCTACGAACGGCGCGTCCGACCCAATACGGCCGATTTCAACATCTACCGCAACCGCCTGCAGATCGATCATCCAGCCCACATTGGAGATTTCCGATTCAAGCCATTTGTGGCCGATGAAGTCTGGCACTCGGATCAGCGCCAGATGAATGGTCAGCACTATGGGTGGTTTCGCAATCGAATTTCGACGGGAATCATCAAGCAGTTCAATGACCGACTGTCGGGAGAGTTCTACGTACTCATGCAACATGACGGGTTGTCGCGACCGGGCAACATTCCAGTGACTGGGGCCATTTTTCGGTACACCTTGTAATCGGTGGATGCGCGCTCCCGGTGATCCTGGCATAGCGACCACGCCACGCCGCACAATCGCTTGTCGCCAGAGATCCTGCCCGGTATAGTGGCGCGGAAAGGAGAGGCCAATGAATCAAGTTCAGCATCACCGAGTCACCGAACTACCGGAGGAGCGAGTCACCGCCCTCTTCGGACGCAAGTTCTTCAATGGGGAGCAGATCACCCTGGCGTTTCTGAACATTGCCCAAGGCGGTGTCGTTCCGCGGCACGAACACGAGAGCGAACAGTTCAGCTACTGCATTTCGGGGTGTCTGCGGTTCCAGATCGGGGAGGAGGAGATTCTGCTGCGGGCAGGGGAGCTGGTGCAGATTCCCGCCTGGGTGCCCCACGAGGCGGTGGTGCTCGAAGACTACACTGGTTTCGACGTCTTCAGTCCTCCGCGGCGCGATTGGATCGAGGGAACCGACGACTACTTGCGCCGGTCCCCCCGCTAGAGATCGCGTCACCTCGGCCCGACACTATCCGTCAAGCCCCAACTTTCGCCACTTGGCGTCGACCAGCCGCTTAATCTCTTCAGAGGTGTTGTTCTCGCGCGGCCAGCGTCGGTCAAAGCCTTCGTTCTTCCACTTGCGGGTCGCGTCGACGCCCATCTTCGACCCGTATCCCATATTGCGCGAGGCGTGGTCGAGGACATCTACCGGTCCCATCGTGAACTGGATATCGCGTTCGGGGTCGATGTTGTTGAGAACCTTCCAGGCGACCTCGCTCGGGTTCTGGACGTCCGTATCGTCATCGACGACGATGATGCACTTGGTGAACATCGCCTGCCCCAATCCCCAAATAGCGTTCATGATCTTACGGGCGTGACCGGGGTACTGCTTCCGAATCGAGACCAGCATGAGATTATGGAAGACGCCTTCAAAGGGGAGGCTCATATCGACAATCTCGGGAAATTGCCGTTTGAGCACGGGAAGGGTGATGCGGGTGATCGCCCAGCCCATGTAGCAGTCCTCCATCGGAGGCCGCCCGACGATGGTCGTCTGGTAGATTGGGTTCTTGCGATGGGTGACGGTGGTGACGTGGAAGACCGGGTAGGGCTCTTCCAGCGTGTAGAAGCCGGTGTGGTCGCCGAAGGGACCTTCGATCCGACGCTCCGCGGGATCGACATACCCTTCGAGGACGATCTCGGCGGAGGCGGGGACCTCGAGGTCGACCGAGACGCACTTGACCATCTCGATCGGCTTCTCGCGGATAAAGCTGGCAAAGATCATCTCGTCGAGGTCGTCCGGCAGAGGCAGGGTCGCGGCAAAGTTGGTGATCGGCTCGGCGCCAATGGCGACGGCAACCTCCATCCGCGGGGATCCCTGTCGCTCCAGGTCGCGTTGGTGAGCCGCCCCGTGCTTGTGGATCTGCCAGTGCATCCCGGTGGTCTTCTCGTCATAGACCTGCATCCGGTACATCCCGCAGTTGCGCTTCCCCGTGCGAGGATTGCGGGTGAAGACCATCGGGAAGGTGATGAAGCGACCTCCATCCGCTTCCCAGCACTTGAGGACCGGGAAGTCGAGCAGCGAGAACTCTCCCTCGCGAAGAACCACCTCCTGACAAGGACCCGATTTGACCTCCCGTGGGAAGTACTTGCCGAGTTCGGCAAGTTTCGGGAGCATCTTGACCTTCTCGAGTAGTCCCTCCGGAGATTTGAAATCGAGCCACTCGGTCAATCGCGCCGCGACATCGTCGACCGAATCGACCTCGAGGGCCAACTCCATCCGGCGACGACTGCCGAGCGCGTTGATCAGAACTGGAACGTCCCGCCCGTCGACCTTCTCGAAGAGCAGCGCCGGGCCCCCGGCCTTGCTGACCCGATCGGTGATCTCGGTGATCTCCTGGTCGCTCGAAACGGGCGCCGAGATCCGCTTCAACTCCTTCTTCTTCTCGAGCACCCGGATGAATTCGCGCAAATCTGCATATGCCATAAGAGTCCATTCCTATCGTGATGATGATCTGATCGTTGACCTGGAAACAGAAGAGAATGGTACCAATCGAAGCGGGAGGCCGACAAGCGCGAGTTATGTCAGGGGGCTCACAATTCTCTGACGAAGCGGTTCAGCAGGGTGGGATGGAGCGGAGAGGCCCAGGAAAGAGACGGGAAGACCGAGGCCCGCCTCTTTCCTGCGACGACCACTTGACGCGTGCCCTTCAAGGTTGCCAACGACGGTGGGCATAGAGGGGCTCTGTGCCACGGCTCAGTCGCTGGTAATCTTCCGGAGAGTCGATATCTTCGACGATGGAGGGGAGGTCAACGGGCACTTCGAGCACCTCTCGGCGGTGGGCTTCGAGAAAGCCACGCAAACCCTCGGGCGAGGATTCGTCGAGCTGCATGATTGCGGGAATAAACTTGGCGCCAATCAGGACGGGATGCCCCCAACGCCCCTGGTAAGTGGGGATGACGATGCCCTTCTCGCCGGTTCGCCAGGCGGCGATGAGCCGATCGATGAGGCTCGAGGTGATCATCGGCTGATCGACCAGTGCTACCAGAATCGCCTCTGTATTGCGGCTGAGGTCCGCCAGTCCGGTCTTGAGCGAGGAGAGCATGCCGTTGCGGTAGTCCCGATTGATGGCGAATTGCACCCCTGTTCCGGCCAGGCAGGGGCGAACCTCCGCTTCCCTGTGTCCAAGCACCACGTAGAGATCATCGAGCTGCGACTGCCGCAGTTGATGGACGCACTCGCCAATGACGGTGCGCTTCGCCCACTTGAGCAGGGGTTTGAACGCCCCCTTCATTCGGCTCGACTCCCCCGCGGCTAGTAGAATTCCAGATATCATCGTGTCTGTTCCGCCTCCTTGACCAAGCGTCCATCGAACAATTCGTCGTGTTCGTCCATCCCTCTCCCCAGGTCCTGCCCGGGAGATCGGACGTAGATTGCCTCAACCGCACGGGGCTTTCAAGACAAGAGGGGGGATCGACTCGCCCCCCTGAGCCTCTTCGGCCAATCAAATGGTCTGGTGGGACCGGCCGGGACCGCAGACCACCCTCATTTAGCGGTCCCCTTCATCAACTCTTCGAGGTGAGCGAATGGCTGGTGAAGACCACCGGGTCGGGGGGACGCGGCCGGACGATCCTGC
>JBEIJP010000036.1:0-11816 GCA_040380245.1 Acidobacteriota bacterium
CATTTGTGATGGGCAACGCATCGAGAAGCAACACATCTCGGCGCAAATGTTCGACAACCTCTCGCTGCGAAATCAGGACACTATCGCGCTGCCAGTGGGGACCAACCTGGCAGAGGCCGAACGCCAGATCATTCTCAAGACCCTCATCAAAACGAACAACAACAAGACACGGGCCGCGGAAGTGCTGAAAATCAGCCTCAAGACCCTTCACAACAAACTGAAGGCCTACCGGGAGGAGAACGAGGACGACGAGGAGGGATCCGAATCGTGAGGGGAGTCGCCGGCTACCACCGGAGGAGCAGCGAGAGCGACATCCCCAGGCCAATCAGAATGACGATCCGCCGGACCCACTGCTGGCTCAACCGGCGCGCGACCCCAGCCGCGCCATAGCCGCCCAGGATCGCGCCGATCGCCATCAGCATGGCCGAGCGCCACTCGATCAGCCCGGCGATCACGAAGTAGACGGCCGCGGTTCCATTGACCAGCGTGCCGAGCAGATTCTTGAACCCGTTCATCTGATGGATGTTCTCCAACCCCATCATCCCCAGCACCGCCAGCATGAGAATCCCAATTCCTGCCCCGAAATAGCCACCGTAGATCCCGACCAGCAGCTGATAGGCAGAGGCTCCCGCCATCCACTGCCAGGTGACAGACTGCCGCACCCGATCCCCTGTCCGCAACCAGCGCTGAATCGTCCCCTGCACCGTGAAGAGACCCGTCGCGAAGAGGATCAAAAAGGGAACAAGGAACTCAAAGGTCGGTGGCGGCGTCAACCGCAGCAGGATCGCGCCGATCAAACTCCCGAGCAGGCTTGGAATCATGAGCACAAAGAAACGTCGCGGCATCTCTCGAACTTCGCGCCGGTACCCATAGAAGCTGCTCCACGCACCGGGTGTCAACGCGAAGGAGTTGGTCGCGTTGGCGACGATTGGCGGATGGCCCGCCCAGATCAATGCCGGAAACGTCAGAAGGGTCCCTCCCCCTGCAATCGAGTTGATCATTCCCGCCCCAATCGCCGCGAAAAAAATGGCAAGCTCCACCCCGTAGGCCACCCTTCCCTCTCTCTCCGCCGCCGCGATCTTGTGCGACAGCTATGGTCTTCCGCGTCGCGCTTGAACTGACCCAAGCCGGTTCGAGTGCCAGCCAGGTGGATGATCGTCGCCTGATATAGTTGTGGCAGAAAGGCTTCACACAAGGCAAAAGTCACCAACCGGGCTGCGACCGTACCACAGAAGGCGCGTGACTGAAAGCGGCGAGGCAGGTTCAGGAGAGCGAGATGGCAGGGTCAATCGGAGAGGAGGGCGGACGGTCCCCAATCAAGCCCCAGTCCACCAAGTCTCCCTTTGCCCATCATTGGCGGGGCTGTTTGGAAGGGTCGTCGGCAGATGGAAGACGTGGCAGGCTCGAGATAGGTGGGGGGGGGCGCCGAAACGTCCCCCCCATCGCAAGGTGGCCTCGCTCCTATCTGACGCTGATCGTCACCTCGTTGGCGCGGCGGACGTTGCCCTCGCCATCCCGGACACGGACCGTCAGTTTCACCTCACCGACGAGGGACGCGGGGAGCGCGATGTTGAGCTGGTCGAGTCCGGCAAAACCCGGAGCTTTGCCGGCGTAGAGGACATCGAGTCTGGTCGTCCCGTGGCTGACCTCGACCAGTTCGGCCACGCCATTGGCGGCATTCCCATCCTGGTCATCGATCCCGCTCCACCCCGTCCCATAGAGCACGAGGAAGAGCTGATCTCCCCGCTGTCGTTCGATCGTCACCGGGAGGACACGGCTGGCGGCGCTGTCGAAGCGGGAGAGATGTTCGTACCTAACCTCGCCATTCGACCTGACGCGCAGTGCCTGCCCGGCGGGTGTGCCGGCCCCGCTGCTGTCGGCGGTAAAGACGCTCGGAGCGGCGGCGTTGATCTCGATTGTTCCCTGGGCGACGGGTTGACCGTCGCGCATGACGCTGACCCGGGCAGTTCCGGGCAACAGCTCGTCCGGTACCTGGTAGTTGATCTGTCCGGGCGAGACGAAGAAGAGCCCGGCGGGACGTCCGTCGACCAGCACAGTCACCCCACCCAGGGCCACGGGCAGTGGAAGCGAGTTGGCGGTCTCTGTGGTCGGGGCGAGCTCCGTACCGAAGGCGGCAATGATCGAGGAGGAGGATCCACCGGTCGTATAGCTGGCCGCACTGACCGAGGTGATCGGTCGGAACTGCGCGAAGCCGGCGGCGGTGGAGCTGGCGCCGAATTCGACCTCGATGGATCGGGCGTCGATCTCGCCGTTGGGCAGTTCTGCTCCAACAACCTCAGCAAGGGCGCCGACCTCGATCCGACTGCGCTGCCGGTCGATGAAGGTCGACCGGGCGACATTGACCTTGCGCCCATTGTCGAATGTCCACTGGCCGATGAAGTTGGCGGCCGCCGGGAGTTCGGTAATCCTGGCGATGAATTCGAGATAGCTGAGGCTGCCGATCGGCGACCCGGCCGGTGGGGCCGGTCGGACGGTGATCGAGATCGCTCGGATCGCCCCCGAGACCAGGAGGTACCCCTTGACCTCGACAAAGGCGCCCACCTTGATCTCCCCTCGGCGGGTCTCGATTCTGGCCCGGGAGTCGACATCGACCTTGCGGTTGTTCGCCCCAACTGTCCATTCGCCGATGAACTTGCCATCCGTCGCGGCGGGCAACGTGGCGACACTGCCGTAAAAATTGAGGAAGCCAATGGTCCCAGCCGGCGCGTCCTTGTCGCGTTCCACCTGAATGGTGACGGCATCGACGGTGCCATCGGTGCGCTGACTGCCCTCGACCTGCACATAGGCGCCAACTGCCGGCGCGCCATTCTCCGAACGATGCGGGTTCGCGCGCCGACGGTGACCTGACGGCCATTGACGACCCAGGATCCGGTCAATGTCCCTCCGTTGGGGAGGGTCTCGATCGTTCCATAGAACCGGATGTAGCTGATCGTGCTGACCGTTCCCCTCTTGATCTCGATCTCGCGCGCCAGCACGGCGCCGTCAGGTTGCAGGGTCCCCTCCACCTCGGCGATAGCCCCCACCTGGGCAAGGCCGTCACTCTGATCGATCCGGGTCGCGGCGACGACCTGTACCGTTCGTGCCCCTACCCTCCAGGTCCCGATCAGGGACGGGCCCGTGTTGGACGTGGCGGTCGCCTGGATGCTGGCGATCTCACCCACGAAGGTGATGTTCCCGGTTGTCGCCTCGGCGCCGATGACCGTCACCGCGGTCGCCAGAACTTGCCCAGCTTCGACGGTTCCGCGCACCTCGACCAGCGTACCGACGACCAGCTGCGCCGTCTTGCCAGTGATTCGGGTCTGAGCGGTAACCTTGATGGTTCTTCCGGCCACTTTCCAATCCCCGAGAAGATCACTCGTCGTCGGCAGGCTCTCGATATTTCCGCGCAGCGAGACGGGCAACGGCGGCAGTTGGATCATGGGCAGGACGACGACTCGGGTCGCGCTGAACTTCCCGCCACTGGCGAGGCTCCCGGTCACCTCAACATCCGCCCCGATCATGACCTTGCCATTCCGTTCGTCGATCGCGGTCTGCGCGGTGACGATCACTGTCCGTCCGCTGACGACCCAGTCCCCAGGCCATCCGCTGCTCCCTCCACTGGCACTGGTTGGAGCGGGAAGCTTCTCGATTCGACCGACCATCTTGAGTGGGGCCGGTCCACCAGTCGGCGTGGGCAGGATGGTGATCTCGGTCGCGGTCAGGGTTCCCCCCGTCCCGCTGGTCGCCCTGACCGCGGCGGTCGCCCCGAGAGCCACTTCGCCCAGACGCGAGTCGATCCTCGTCAGATCGTTGACCACCACCGTGCGGTTACCGATCTTCCAGTTTCCAATCCTCCCTGGCGAGCTCGGCAGCTCCTCGATTCGGTCGACGAAGGAGGTCTGATCCGTGGGGACCGGGATCGATTTGACCTCGATCTTCGTCGCATTGTATGTCCCATTCGCTTGCCTGGTCACTCGGGCCTCGGCATAGGCCGAGATCGCCGGCCGTCCCTCGATCCTGGTCGCGGTGGTGACGTTGACCTGTGTCCGCCCGATCGTCCATTCGCCGATCCATCCTGTCGTGGCGGGAAGGTTCAGGATTGGGCCGGCGATCTGGATGGATTCGCTATTCTGCGACTGCGCTCCTACACTCCCCTGACCGGCACCTGGGACAAGCCAGTGCACGGACAGAGAACTGAAGGAGAGACTGGTGAGCATCAGGACGATCAGACTTATACGTTGAAGGGCAGGCTTGGGAAGGCGATCTTTCATGGCGGGTACCTCGATCTGTTTGGCGACAGCCAGATGGCAACACGGGGGGGAAATGGACGGGGAGGATTCGGTTCGACACGGGTGCGTCAGTGAACCGCCGGGGGACCTCACTCACTGATAATCGATCCAAGACCGACCTTTTGTCTATAGGAAAAATGGAAATTTGATAAAAAAGTGGCTCGGTTCAACCCGGAATGGCGCCGGGTCGGATCTCAGGTCGGCGCTCCGCGCGCGGCAGGCATCCGGAGACAGGAGAGAGACGGGCTCGCCGACCTGGGAGGTTTGCCGGACTCGAGGCTCAAGACCTCCCCTCATCTCCAGCAGATGGCGCAATAAGCTGACCCTGTGAGACCCGAATCGAATCGTGGTCTCACAGGGTCGGTTGTCTGCCCGCGGATTGCGAGGCGTTACACTTGCCCGAGAGGAGTCGGCCAACCACGCCGGGCAAAGTAGTCGCTCAAGGTGAAGACCAGCAGAATCACCAGCCAGAAGAGACCGGCGATCACAATTACCTGGGTCAGCCTCGAACTGTACTTGACGTGCATGAAGTAGAGCACGACGAGTGTCGCCTTGACGAGGGCAACCGACATGGCCACGATGATGTTGAGCGGCCCCCAGACCGACGCCAGATCGAAGCGCGCGACTGCCACGGTAACGGCAGTGAAGACCATCAGCGCTCCGAAGATGGTGATATAAATTTTGGGAGAGACAATGTGATGTTCAGTATGTTCGGACATAGTCGCGAAGAGGCCTCCATTCCACCCCTTGTTCCCGGACTCTCCGGGTCATCATCCCGTTTCTTGCTGGCGATTCCTTCGAGGCCCCCGCTGCCCCGCCGCTGTTTACCGGTCGGCGGGACAAGGAGGAGTCACGGTGCCTAGTGGCCCGTCAGATGGAATCCGGTCAAATAGAGAAGCGGAAAGAGAAAGATCCAGACAATATCGACGAAGTGCCAGTAGAGCCCACAGATCTCCACCGGTGAGTTGTAGCTCTTGGTGAAGCGCCCCGTCTGCGCCATCCAGATCAGGACCAGCAACATCCCCGCCCCGATGATCATGTGCAGTGCGTGCAGGGCGGTCATGGCAAAGTAGATCCAGAGGAAGACCCGTACCGGCTGGTGATACTGCACCGCCAGGTGGGATGGATCGGGCGCGTAGAAGCCCATCGCCGGGAAGAGGTGGTGCTCGAACTTCTCGCGGTACTCGAAGTATTTGACGACCAGGAAGGCCAGTCCAAGGATCAGCGTGACACCGAGGTAGGCCACCAGTTTGCGCCGGTCACCGACCTGTGAGCTGTAGACGGCCATGGCCATCGTCACACTGCTGACGATCAGCACTACCGTGTTGAGCCCGCCGAGCGGGACGCTCAAGAGATGGCTTCCCTGCTCGAACCCGCTGGGATAGGTCGTGCGAAAGATCGCGTAGACGAGGAACATGCCCCCAAAGAACATCAATTCGGTCAGGAGGAAGATCCACATTCCGATCGTTCCGGCTTCCCGCTGCTGCTCCATCGAACTGAAGTGATGGGCTAGTCCGTATTCAGATGCGTGACTCTCAGCCACTGTGAAGTCCTCCCCTGGAATCTGTCAGGTATCGAAACTGCGGGGGCAGGATGATCTCCATCGCTGCCCCCTTCCGCAATCAAGCAGGCTGGGCCGACGCGACTTTACCAGCTTGCCGAATCTCTTCCACGTGCTCAAACTCGTACGCTTCGGTCTTGACCACCGGGTCGTACGTGAAGTTCTCCGTCGGCGGGGGCGACGAAGTCTGCCACTCCAATCCAACGGCGGTCCAGGGATTGTTCGGGGCAGGCTTGCCGTACTTGATCGACCACGCCAGGTAGAAGAGCGGCATCAGGAAGCCGACCCCCAGGACGAGCGCTCCCGCACTGGAGAGCACGTGCAGCACCTGGAACTCCGGCACATAGGCGTAGTAGCGACGGGGCATCCCGAGATAGCCGAGAATGAACTGTGGAAAGAAGGTGAAGTTGAATCCAACGAAGATGATCACCGCCGAGATTCGTCCCCACGCCTCCGGATACATCTTGCCGGTCATCTTCGGCCACCAGAAGTGCAGCCCGCCAAGGTAGCCAATGATCGCTCCCCCCACCATGACGTAATGGAAGTGAGCCACGACGAAATAGGTATCGTGGAGATGCACATCGAGCCCGAGGCCGGCCAGGAAGAGTCCGGTCATCCCACCTACCGTGAAGAGCCCGAGGAAGGCCAGGGCGTAGATCATCGGCGTATCGAAGGAGACCGACCCCTTGTAGATCGTGGCCGTCCAGTTGAATGTCTTGATGGCCGACGGGATCGCCACGGCGTAGCTAATGATCGAGAAGACCAGCCCGGCGTACATCGACTGGCTCGACGTGAACATGTGATGGCCCCAGACGAGGAAGCCAAAGACCGCGATCGCCAGACTCGAGAAGGCCACGAAGTGGTATCCGAAGACCCGCTTGCGGGTCATGTTGGCGATGATCTCGCTGACCACTCCCATCGAGGGCAGGATCATGATGTAGACGGCCGGGTGGGAGTAGAACCAGAAGAGATGCTGGAAGAGAACCGGGTCTCCCCCGAGCTTCGGATCGAAGATCCCAATCTGGAAGCTGCGCTCGAGCGCCAGCGCGAGGATGGTGATGGCGATCACCGGTGTCCCCAGGATCTGGATCAGGCTCGTCGCGTAGTGGGCCCAGACAAAGAGGGGGAGTCGGAACCAGGTCAGCCCGGGCGCCCGCATGGTGTGAATCGTCACCATGAAGTTGAGGCCGGTAAGGATCGACGAGAACCCGGTAATGAAGATGCTCACTCCCGCGATCGTCACCTCACTGTTCGAATAGATCGAACTGTAGGGCGGATAGAAGGTCCATCCGGTATCGATCCCCCCGCTGATCAGGGTGTAGAGCATCAGCACGCCCCCGAGCATGAAGACGTACCAGCTGAGCAGGTTCAATTTCGGAAACGCGACGTCCTTGGCCCCGAGCATGATCGGGAGCAGAAAGTTGCCGAGCACCGCCGGAATCGACGGGATCAGGAAGAAGAAGATCATGATCACGCCGTGCATCGTGAAGACACGATTGTAGGTGTCGGCGTTGAGCAGATCTCCCTTCGGCGTCAGGAGCTCGAGTCGGATCAGGGCAGCGTAGATCCCTCCGATCAGGAAGAAGGCCGAGATCGAGAAGAGATAGAGCAGGCCGATCCGCTTGTGATCGAGCGTCAGCAACCACGACTTGACGGTATGTCCGTTGTTGAGGTAGGTCTGACGGCTCTCTTCGACGGATGCGATTACTTCTGTTGCCATAGCATTCACCCTTTAAATTCTGGTTTCGTCCTTCTCTGCTGGGCGCTCCATCGATGGGGAGCGCCGACACGCGTCAGTTGGTCGAGGGAGCTGCCGTTGTCGCGGGCGCCATCGTCGAACGACCATTGGGAGCGCCAGCGGCTGGCGTACCAGCCTGGGCCGCCGCTGCCGGAGCGCTACCGTCCTGTTTCGGCCCGATCGATTTGATGTAGGAGATCAGCTGCAGAATCTGCTCTTCACTGACCTGCCCTTGGAAGGATGGCATGATGGCCTGGTACCCCGCAACCAGCTTGGCGCTGGGCATCAGGATCGATTCACGGATGTAGGCCTCGTCGGCGACCACGGTCATCCCGTTATCCAACACACGCTGCGTCCCGAAAGCGCCGGCCAGCGTTGGCCCACGCCCCCGGTTCTGATCCTGGTGGCAGGTGCTGCAGCCCAGGCTGGCAAAGAGCTTCTCGCCCGCTTTGGCGGGAGACCCTTCGCTGACGCCACCGGCCAGCCAAGCCTGGTAATCGGATGGCTCGAGGACCGTGACCGTACCAATCATTCCCGAGTGCTGCGTACCGCAATACTCAGTGCAGAAGAGATGGTAGGTGCCGACTTTGGTCGGCTCGAACCACGTCATCGTGTAGCGTCCCGGGACGACGTCGGCCTTCGTCCGGAAGGCGGGAATGTAGTAGGAGTGGAGAACATCTTCGCTCGTCATAGTCAGCTTGATGCGACGGCCCACCGGAAGGTGAAGGGCGTTGATCTCCCGAACTCCATCCGGATGCTGGGCGCGCCACATCCACTGCTTTCCCGTGACGAAGATCTCGAGGGCGTCTTTGGGTTCCTTGTACATATCGTAGTAGATCTTCGCGCCCCAGGCGAAGATGAACATCGAGATGAGGAACGGAATGACGGTCCATGTGACCTCGAGCAACATCGCCCCTTCAATCGGCTCCGGGACCTCGTCCGCCCGACGCCGTCGGTAGCGGATCATGAAGAAGATCGCCAACGCGCCAATGACGACGGAGAAGAAGAAGGTCAAGCCCACCAGAAAGAGAAAGTAGAGGTCGACCTCGTTGGCGAAGGTCGAGGCACTCTCGGGCATAAATGGGATGAGGAATAACGGTAAAATGCTCATATGCGATAGTCCATTGGTTCGGTTGGCCCTCCGGCGATCGGCCGGTTGTCCGTCGAGCCAGCGTTCCCTGACGTCGGGCCCCCCTTGGCCCTCTTGTTCGATTGACGCCAGAGAAAGAAGATGAGCCCGACAATCGAGAGCAGCGTCATACCGGCAAAGATGCGCAAGACTCGCATCAGGACAAGACTGTACGTTCCCCGGGTCGGATCGTACTGGTAACAGTAGAGAATGATCTGATCTGCCAGGGAGCCGATCTTGCCAGCCGAGGCGTCAAGCAGTCCAAATCGCAGATCCCTGGGCGCGTACTCGATCCCATAGAAGTAACGCGAGACGCGTCCTTCCGGCGTCAACACCATGATGCCACTCGCGTGGGCAAATTGATTGGTCACTGGATCCCAGACATATCGGAAGCCGACGGAACGGGTCAGGGCGAGAATCTGCGACTCCTGCCCGGTCAGGAAATGCCAACCATCAGCGGCTTGCGGCTTGCGGAGCTGATCGAGATACTCTTTCCGCTTCGCGGCGGCAAGCGCCGGGGTCTCTTTGGGATCGAAGCTGACGGTCAAGGCGATGAACTCCCGGTTGGGCTCCATCGGCAGTGTCTTGAGCGTTCCCACCAGTCCATTGAGGACCTGATTGCAGAGCTGCGGGCAATCGTAGTAGACGAGGGAGAGCACGATCGGCTTCTGACCGAAGTAGTCGCCCAGGCGCACCGTCTTCCCCGTCTGATCGACAAAGGTCAGATCGGGGGGAACCTGGTTGTTGAGCAGCTGATCGATCCCCACGTCTTTGAGTACGGGAGGTCGCATGCTCGCGGGCTGTCCAAGCGCCTTGCCGACGTTGAGAAGGAGCAGCAGCGCGAGGAGCCCTGGGCAGACCGCCAGGGCCCGATGACGCCAACGACTCGCCATCCGACCTCTCTCACTCTCATTGGACAACTTCATAAGGTGTTTCACGTTTTGACCTATCGCCTGGTCTTGCCGGGCGGTTGGCTCCAACCTCGCCACGCGGCATCGATGCTCCGCTGATCGCTTCAGGCGGAGCGGCTCGATCGCCGGGAGTGGCTAACGAATGATCCGACCACCACTGGCCTCGGCGCCAAGCACCTTGAGTCGTGTCGACTCAGCCAGTTCAATCTCCTGACGTGCCGTCTCCGAGAGGAGGGGAAGCCCCTCTTGGGCCACGATCTCCTTGGCCCGCTCGAGTGGAATGCGGGCGATTCCCGCGTTCTCATCGACCCAGGCATAGGAGGCGGCGGCAGCGTCCATCTTCTTCTTGTAGTCAACCCAGTCATCGAGCGGCAGGAGCGAAGGCCCTTCCGGCGCGGGCGCGCCCTGCAGGCGCGGCTCGGGCGGATACTTCTTCGTTCCTTCGGGGAGGGCGACCCGGGTCGCGGGCGGAGTCTGGTCGGCCTCCCGCTGGCGGTCGAGCGCCCAGAGCAGCCCATAGATCAGGACAAAGACAAAGGCCGACGCGGCTGCCAGTGCGCCCAGAAAGACGTAGACCGGTTTCGCCTGAATCGAACTGCTCTCCGGCTTCAGGTGATCGTGCGATGGATGATCGTGCTTCTCACTCATAAGAGTCCGTTCCATTCCGCCCTGCCTCGAAAGCGATCCGGCGGATGAAGTGGGCAGCGGATCCTGCCCGTCAGGTCAGTCTCAACTCAATTCAAGCGCATGCTCGGTCGAACTCGCCTCGACGTAGTTCGGATCGTGGTAAGGGAGGAGCGACTGACTGCGCAGCTGCCAGAAGAACCAGCCGAGCCAGACCCCACCCATCCCAATCGTCACCGCGAGGTAGAGCCCGTAGCTCGAGAGTGCCGGCGAGTGGTGCTCGCCAATCTCATAGGACGGGACCATGACCCATAACAGATCGACCAGGCGCATGACCAGGATCAGCCACGCGACACCGACCAACCGCTTCCCGTTCATCTTCAGCTCCCGCGAGAGGAGAAGGAAGAAGGGGAGGAGGAAATGGAGGACGATCAACCCGATCCCAAGATAGCGCCACGGCCCCTGGAAACGCTCGATGTACCAGGGGATCTCCTCCGGGAGGTTCCCTGACCAGATGATCAGCAACTGAGAGAAGGAGAAGTAGGCCCAGACACAGACGAGGGCGAGCAGCAGCTTGCCGAGGTCGTGGAAGTGCTTCGGACGCAGGACGCGGTTCATCGGTTCCCGTCGAGCGAGGATCACACAGACGGAGATGATCAGCGCCATGGAGGCGACTCCCTGCCCGGCGATCATCAACATTCCAAAGATCGAGGAGAACCACTCGGCATCGAGCGACATGACCCAGTCGATCCCGGCAAACGTGCAGACCAGCCCGTAGAGCAGAAACCCTGGGCCGCTCCAGTTCTGCGCGCTCTCGATCATCTTCGGATCACCCGTCGCGTCGAGGCGGAGGGAGAGCCGCCGCAGGACGATCGTCAGCACCAGGAGGATGGCGAAATAGATCGCCGCACGCGCGATGAAGAAGGCCGGGTTGAGCCAAGCCGTCTTCTTCTCGATGAGGGTGCGGAGCGTCTCGTTCTCGATCGATTCCGGGTGCGCCCAGTGATAGAGATCCCCAATCCCAAGCAGAATGGGAATGAAGAGGACCGCCATCAGAATGAGGGTGTGGGCACCCGACTCGAGGATGCGTCGAATGACGATTCCCCACGTCGCGCCTCCCAGGTACTGCACCATCAGCCAGCCAAGGCAACCGAGGGCGATTCCGACCCAGAAGACATAGGCGACAAGGGAGGTCTGGAAGAAGAGGGCGCGCGCTTTTCCAGAGAGGACCAGCCCGATCCCCCACGCGATCAGTCCGAGCAGGCCAATCCCGATCGCCAGGCTCTGGATACGCGCCAGATCCGCTGGTGCGGCATAGTTCTTATCCGTGGATTGCATCAGTTGCTTCGCCCCCTTGAAATCTGCTCGGCCACGCGATCGGTCGTCGCCTTGTTCGCGGATGGAGCGGGCGCGGCGCTGGTCGCGTTGGCGACTGCCCCGCCCGACGAACCCGAGGCCGCCGCCAGGCGATCCCGATCCAGATCCTTCATCCGATCCTTCGGCATTCGCTGGCTTGCCTGCAGGACGCGGATCCAGGCGATCACTTTCCATCGATCTTCCGGCG